>JAPUFX010000110.1 GCA_027293415.1 Candidatus Methylomirabilota bacterium | reverse complement strand
GTTCCGTTTAAAGGAACCCCGGTCTTTGCCCACTATACGGTCTCCAAGGGGGCCGTTATAACGCTTACTCGGGTACTGGCGAGGTCAATGGGTAAGGACGGGATTTGTGTCAACGCCGTTGCCCCCGGCCTGACGAGAAGCGAGAGCCTGGCGGAGGCACGGGGAAAGCTATTAGATGAGGACGACGAGCTTTAGATAAAGAGCCGGGCAATTCCACGTAGCGAATACCCCGAAGACCTGGTCGGAGCTATTGTCTTCTTTTTGTCGGACGCCGCCAACTTCATCTCGGGCCAGACCCTTCTGGTGGACGGTGGCTCCCACATGAACTGAGCAGGGAGACGGCGTCTCTTCCTGTAGAAAGAGGCTGTTTGAGACTGGGCAGTCTTTACAGAGCAGTTGAATAGAGTCTTATTCCGGCCTGTAGTGCATGACCCTCAAGGGTTTTAGCTTGAAGGCATTGCAGGCGTTCCGCTCTTGGGGGCAGTTGGACATGGCTACCAGAACATCCATGTCGGCCCTGAAATCGACGTAATCTCCAGCCTTGGATTTGGGTTCTTCGATGGTATAGTTCCCGTCCGGCTGGATGGGGCAGTTCATGAAGACGTTCATGTTGTAGGGAATGTCTTTCCAGGCGAGCCCCCAGGGTTTGAGAGCGGTCGCAAAATTATCCCTACAGTTGGGACTGTTCGGAACGCCGTAGCGGAGCTCGTTGGTGAACCGGGAGCATGCCCCCGCTAGCATGTCGTGGACGCCGCAGGTATCGGTCACGATGGTCATGAGCCTCCCCGACTCGTCGGAGAATAGCGAGTAGCCAAGACGGGGGTAGACCTGGCGGTTCAGATTCACCGTGTTTTCGGGAGAGAGTCTTTCATCCAGCCGGTTCAGGTTAAAGATGACAAAGTCCGCCACCTGCTTTCCCTCGATGTCGATGATTCGGAAGATCTCCCCCTTTCGAATTTCGCGGGCGTAGTAGCCGCGCGGCTCGATGATCTTGTCCTCCAGGATTTTTCCTGAAATCTTGTCAGCGTCCATATCGATGGCTGCGCTCTCCTTTCAGGGAAGAGGTTTGATATAAAGGCGCGTCATTATAGAGCGCTACTCCCAGCGGGATCAACCTCTGTTTACGTACAAAGTGCGACCAGCGCTTTTTTAGCTCCCTAGGTTTGGGCAGAGGAGGGACCTCAACAAGCTCCGGCTTCGAGCTAACGTCTCGTTTGGGGGCCCCGGCTGAGAGGGCGGCGGGGTCCGGTGGCGCCGGCGCCGAAGTCACCCCAAGCTGCTGGTCCCGTCGCACTCGCCGTGCGGCCCTTCCGATGCAACCGGGGCGCAGAACACCTTCCCTCTCACGGGCCTGACGGAAACCCGCTTCGGGGCTCCCCTTAAAAGGCCAGGTCGTTCATCCACGGCGCTTTGTATTTCTTCGCCAACTCCAAAAGCTTGCCACTGGCGATGATCTGGTTAATGGCGGTGTTGATGAAGTTCAGGATATCCTGGTCTTCTTTGTTCACCGCCCAGGCGACCATGTTCTTGCTGTAAATCTTACTCCCAAGCACCGGCTTAATGCTCGGCTGGGTAGCCAGGGCGTGATTGACGGCGATCGAGTCGCCGATGCCGATGTCCACCTTCCCCGTCACCACCTCCAGCATGGTCAGCTCTTCCGTCTTGACGACGCGCAGCTTGGCCTTGGGGGCGATCTTTTTCAGCCACTCCATCTCCCCAGTTCCCTGGGTGACGGAGATGGTGATATCGGGATTGTTCAGGTCTTCGGGGCTCTTGAACCTGTTTTCCCCCTTCTTGGCCACACCCTTGTAGCCCAGTAGGTAAATGGGCCGGCTGAAGTTCACGACTAGGGCCCGCGTCATCTTGGAGTACGTGGAGGCAATGGAGAGGTCAATCTGCCGGGACTGCAGCCCCGCGATGAATGTGGCCCAAGAAAACTCCTTAAACACGCACTTGACCTTAATTGTCTCACAGATGAATTTGGCGGCATCTACGAAGACGCCTTTGTACTCGCCGGTCTTGGGGTCCTTGATCACATCGGTGGCGAACGGGACGACGCCGATGTTGAACACCTTCGCCTTGGTAATGTCGCGCATGCTCTTCGCGGCCGCGGGCGACACCGTAAAGGCCGCCAAAGCCAGAACGGCGGACAGAATCGCCAAAGGACGGCATATGCGTACAGCTCTTGAAATCATGGTTTTCCTCCTTTTCTTCTGCATGGACTTTCGCCCATTGTTGCCCCTTGGTCAGATGACCCTCTAAAGACAGCAGTTATAGCATTTTCATGAAACCATGCAAATTAAAATTCTTCATGGACAACCAGCGAGAGAAATTCCCGCGTCCGCCGCTCGCCGGGACTTTTCAGGACTTTTTCTGGCGGCCCCTCCTCCACGATTACCCCCCCGTCCACAAACACGACCCGGTCAGCCACCTTGGAAGCGAAGCCCATTTCATGGCTCACCACCAGCATCGTCATCCCCTCTTCAGCAAGCTGCTTCATCACTTGCAGGACCTCCTTCACCAACTCGGGGTCCAAGGCCGAGGTAACCTCGTCGAACAGAATGATCTGTGGGTGCATGGCCAGAGCCCGGGCGATAGCCACACGTTGCTGCTGTCCGCCCGAGAGGCGCGAGGGATATTCGTTGCGCTTGTCGCTCAAACCCACTTTGACGAGAAGCTCATCGGCGATCCCCTCGGCTTCGGTTCTGGATAGCTTCTTCACCATGATCAGGGCCTCGATGATGTTGCCGAGGGCAGACTTGTGGGGCCAGAGGTTGAAGTGCTGAAACACCATCCCCACCTTCGTCTGGACCCTCCGCAGCGCGGCGCCCTTCACCCTGTACAGGCGACCGTCGCGTACGGCCCGGCCCAAGAGCTCGCCCTCCAGATAGATTCTCCCTTCAAAGTCTTCCTCCAAGTAGGCGATACAGCGAAGAAGGGTGCTTTTCCCGGAGCCTGAGGGCCCGATGATGCAGAGCACCTCCCCCCGACCCACCTCGAGGTCGATCCCCCGAAGGACCTCCAAGGAGCCGAATCGCTTATAGAGACCCTGCACGCGCACCATCGGCTCTCCCATGGGCCTAAATCCTCCGGGCCAGGTAGACCTCCGCCCGCCGGGCGCCAAAAGCCACGGGAAAGATCAAGAAGAAGTACACGATCCCCAGGACAGTGTACATCTCGAGCGGGCGGAAGGTTTGCATGATAACGTTATCGACCGAGTGGAGCAACTCGTATACTCCGATCACCGAGGCCAAAGACGTGAGCTTCAAGATGTCGGCGAAATTATTGACCAGAGGGGGAAGCATGCGGCGGAAGACCTGAGGCAGGATGATCCGACGCATGACCTGGACGTACGTCATCCCCACGACCTTGGCAGCGTCCATCTGGCCCTTATCGATGGAGGCTATCCCCGCCCGCAAGATCTCCGCCACATAGGCAGACATGTGGATGGAAATGGCCAGGACGCACGACCAGAACGCTGTCAGTTTGAGTCCCACAAGGATAGGAAAACAATAAAAGATCCAGACGATCTGCACCAGGAGAGGGGTATCCCGAAGTACCTCGACGTAACAAGAGGCGGGAAAGGAAAGGAGCCGGTATTTGCTCTGCCGCGAGATGGCCACCAACAGGCCCAGCCCCATCGAAAAGACAACTGAGTACATGCTGAGTCCCACCGTGATCAGAGCCCCCTTCAGGTAGACAATACGGTAGTCCCAGACGACATCGAAGCTCCACTCGTACATAACAACCTCCCCGTTGCGGGCCGCTTAAGGTTAGATCAACGGGCCTGTCCGAGAGAGTTCACCCGGGGTTCACAAAACCAGGCCCCGAAAGAACTACCTCCCCCTCCCACCCGCGGTCCGAACACCGCCTTCTACCGACGGTGGATGGCGGTGTCAAGTATTCCCGGGACTCGACACTCTGCCCTGGCCTCACGTGGGGTCAATCCTCCAGAGCCGGCCCGGGGTCCCGCGCCCAGGGGGGGGGCTCTACTCGTGCTCGGTGAGACGAACCAGGGGCTCCTCCCGCAGTCGCCCGATGCCCTGACTCCCCCAGCGCTTGCCCCGGATCCGGGGAAGCTCATCCAAGTAACTGAAGTCCTCCAGGATCTCCGTCCGGGGGGGTTTTCCCGATATGTAATCGGGGTAGTTCTCCAGGGGATACTCCTCGAGGGGCCCTCCCATGTGGTCTTCCTCACCCCGGTCGCAAATCCCGAAGTTTTCATCGGTTCTCCCCCATACGATAGGTTTTCGAGGAAGCGTTGTATACTGAACTTGACGAATCTCTAAACGGGAATTCGGCTCCTCGTCGGGGTCCGACAGGTTGGGTTTTGCGGCTCCCCGTTGCGGACCCCTTGTTCTCCGCACCCGAAAGAAACCTACCCTCGCTCTAAGATCGTTTACACTCCCACCGGGTGGAGCTCCCGTGATGCCTCCCTACGGTTCGTACACCTGTACGCGTAGGGGCTTTCCCGTGGAGGGACAGGCGCTGAGCCCGCAGAGAGTGTCCATCTCCGCGACAAAATCGATATAGTCCCCGGGCTTGCTCCGTCCGTCCTCGATACCCATCTTGCCCGTCTTCGGGTCGATGTCCACGGTCTGAAAGATGTTCAGGGGGTCGGGGATGTCCTCAGGGGCGATGGGCCAGTTCTTCAGGGCCTCCTGCAAGACTTCGTAGCACCCGAAGGGAGGCGGGCCAAGAGGGCCGCCCACGGTGAAGCGGTCGGTCAGACCGTGATAGGCCCCACCCGAGTAGTTCTGATAGACCCACGCGCTGCACATCCCATACTGCAGGTCGTGAATGCCGTAGGTATCCGCCATGATGGTGAGCAGGACGTGATTGTCACGGGTATAGAGATGATCCCCTGTGGTGACGAGGATCTTTCCCTGATCCGCCTTGGTTCGAGCCTGGCTGAATCGCTCCTTCAAGTTATTGGCGTTGAAGCAAACGAAGTCACCGATCTGACCGCCGTCCACTTCAATGACCCGGATGTGCTTTCCCTTCTCCACCACCCATGCGCCGCCCTTTCGGGCCGGAACTACCTCTTCCGTCAGGATCTTCATGGAGCTCCCCCTACGCTGATCTGAGAATCGACCGAGAGAAGGTCACGGAGAGTACGATTCCCCGCTCACGGGGAGGTGCCGCCGGTTATTAAATTGCTCTTTGATAGATCCAGGAAAAGCATTGCCCCCGTGTCATGTGCTGCTTAAAGCACCAGGCGTTCAAAATGACTTCTCCATGCTGCAGGTACCTCGGTCGGTTGGTCTCGAGGACGATCTTTACTTCGGCGGCTGCCTAGGACCCCCCCCTTAGCCCTCAGCCAAACACCCTCATTTCGGTTTGGTCTTTGATAGCAAAAAGTGCATTTTCAGTCAACAACGCCGTTCCATAGCGCACAGGGAGATGATAGGAATTTGTCTCCGATTTATCAACTCCGAGAACTGTAAATTGCTTCTGACAACCATTCTGCCTTTGCCCTGTTCGCGACACGGATCATCATGCGCTCGCTATCGATGTCAGCGATCTCGAGGTTGACTTACTCGCTTACCCTGAGCCCGGCCGAATAGGTAGGCCGAGTGTACCTTCCAAAATTCGATCCGCAGCGGAAATCCTTAGTTATCCGGATTCCGGTCATTCGCGTAATGCGAGGGAGTTGAAGGTAAATGAATTCCTTGCTAGAGAGCAGCCGGTCGGCCTCAGCCTGTCCCGGCCAGGCTGAGCACGGTTCTCAGCAGCACGTTGGCCCCTGCCGCGGCATGCTCCGGGAGAATATCCTCGATTTCATTGTGGCTGATCCCTCCTTTGCAAGGAATGAAAATCATCCCAGTGGGGCAGATATCCGCCAAATACTTGGCGTCATGTCCTGCGCCGCTGGCGATGCGGCGGCACGAATATCCCAAACTCGAGGAGGCGCTGCCGACTGTGTCCACGATCCGTTTGTTGAACTCGGTGGGCGGCACGTGCCAGATTTCTTCCATTTCCAGCTCGAGGCCCATGCGGGCCGCAATTTCCTCGCAATCGGCGCGGAGGCGGGAGTCCAACTCCAACAGCACCGCATAGTCCGGACAGCGGATGTCGATGGAAAAATTCACTTCCTGATTGATCACGTTAATGGAACCTGGCGCGACCGAAAACATACCCACCGTGGCCACAGCATCGGGCCGGATCGAACGGATCATCTGGTCTATGGCATCGACCATGCGCGCGGCGCCAAGCAAGGGATCGCGTCGCACTTCCATTGGGGTCGTGCCGGCATGGGCGTTCATCCCCCGCACTTGCGCCTTGATCCACTTCATGCCCTGAATCCCAGTGACGGCCCCGATGGTCTTCCCTTCGGCTTCCAGGATAGGCCCCTGCTCGATGTGGGTCTCCAGGTAGGCATGGATGGGCCGGGGACGGCATGGGGTTTCGCCCATGAACCCAATGCGCTCCAATTCCTGGCCCACACCTTTTCCTTCCAGGTCGGTGATGCCATAAACGGCCTCCAGTTCCATAGCCCCGGCAAACACCCCGCTGCCCATCATGGCCGGCTGGAAGCGCGATCCCTCCTCATTGGTCCAAACGACGACCTCCACTGGCCGGGCGGTGGTCACCCGATGGTCATTGAGCGAGTGCACTACCTCCAGCGCGGCCAACACACCATACACCCCGTCAAAGCGGCCGCCCGTGGGCTGAGTATCCAGATGGGAACCGCTGATCACCGGCTCCGCCTGCTTATCAGCACCGGGACGTCGGGCAAAGATGTTTCCCATGGCATCGATGCTGATTGTGCAGCCGGCCTCCCTGGCCCAGGAAATAAACAATTCCCTTCCCGCCTTATCCTCATCGGTCAGGGCCAGCCGCCTGCTGCCCCCAAGAGGGGTCGCGCCGATCTTCGCCATTTCGGCCAGCGATTGCCATAAGCGGTCTGAATTTATGCCAATCTCGCTCATCTTCACCTCCTTTTCATAGCCTGGTGACATTCGGTGGTTGCCTGGTCTTTCGCCTGAGGGTACGTTTCCGCCGCGGATCACGGACTGGAGAAAGGCGGCATCCTTGACCGGTTACTGAAAAACTTATTCAACCCTGCGGCTCACTTCCCCCGGTTTGTTGAAT
>JAPUFX010000109.1 GCA_027293415.1 Candidatus Methylomirabilota bacterium | reverse complement strand
CACATAAACGGTATGGAAAAGCCATCACGTGAAGACAGAAAAGAGCTGTCCATTAATCAAGCGCGGATTCAATCCAGGTGCTGGGAAACCGGGTGGTGATGAAAGCTGGGCGGCTCAGGATCTTGAGGTGGAGGGGGTCGGTATCCTGGATCAGTTTTGGCAGGCCTTTCATGGTGCAGGATGCCATTCGTCCAGTTAGGCCCGCCCGATGTAGGTTGCCGTCCGGGTGTCGACGCGGATCCGGGTTCCCACTTCGATAAACAGGGGAACTTGAATGACCGCTCCTGTCTCTAGTTTGGCGGGCTTGGAGCCACCCGAGACGGTGTCCCCGCGGACACCGGGCTCTGTCTCTAACACCGTAAGCTCCACGGCGATGGGAAGATCCACGCCGATCACCTCCTCGTGATAGAAGAGGATCATCACTTCCATCTCCTCTTTGAGATAGGCTCCCGCCTTGCCTAGTTGCGTTTCTGTCACTCCAAACTGCTCATACGTCTTGACGTCCATGAAGATATAGTCGTCTCCTTGCCGATAGAGAAATTGCGCCCGCCGCTGTTCCAGGGAGGCAGGCGAAAGCTTTTCGTCAGGGCGAAAGGTGCGATCGGTGAGCGCGCCGGTACGCAGATTTCTCAGTTTCGTCCGGACCATGGCCCCGCCCTTTCCTGGCTTGTGATGCTGATACTCGACTACGAGATACGGTGCGCCGTCCAGCTCGATCTTGTTTCCCGGGCGAAGGTCGTTGGAAAGGATCATGGGCTGGCCTCCCGGACGTGTGTCGGTCAGGATCAGCGGCCCCGGTTCTGTTGCTTGACCACGTGTATAGCCGCCTCGAGGCCGAGCAGGTAGCTAAAGGGCCCGAAACCGATGATCTGTCCGGCCGCCACCGGGGCAATCAGGGACCGATGTCGGAATGGTTCTCGAGCATGGATATTTGAGAGGTGGATCTCGATTACTGGAATGCCGACCCCGACCACGGCATCCCGGAGGCTCACGCTGGTGTGCGTCAGCCCTCCGGCGTTCAGCAGAACCACGTCGGCCCAGCCGCGTGCCTGATGAAGGCGATCAATCAGTATCCCTTCTTGGTTGGACTGGAGAAACTGAATTTCAACCCCCCGCGTCTCGGCTGCCCGGCGAACCTCCTCCTCGAGCTCGCTGAGGGTCATGGTTCCATAAATTTCAGGCTCTCTGACGCCTAGGAGATTCAGATTGGGACCGTTCAGCAGCAGGATTCGCATGAACGCCTCAGTTTGACGTGGAGAGGAGCCATACACCGATCACAGGCGAACTCGGGTAGCCGCAGACGTTACCCCGTTCCTCCCTGTGCACTCTTCAGCTTTCGGAACGCATCACGCCACGCCTTGAGGAGCGCGACCGGCTCTCCTCGCCTGCTCTCCAGCTTTCGGAACGTATCACTCTGAGTCTCGTGGGGCTCAATTCGCTCTTGCCGATGTTCCTTCAGCTTTCGGAACGCATCACGCCATGCTTCGAGGAGACGGAGTGCCTCGTCGTCGCGTCCGATAGAGGCGGTAGTCTCCCTTCCTCCGGGGCCCTGCCCGCGGGTCAGGGCATCCTGATGTTTGTCCGCCAGATCCTTCCGGTCCGGGGCCTCTGCCATCACCCGGCCATAGATCTCGGCTGCCTGATCATGAAGGCCCTGGGCTGCATACAAGTCGCCAAGTGTCTCGGTTGGCAGAGGCTCCGTCTCGGAAGCAGGAGGTTCTTGGACTCTCTTTGGAACCTCCGGGGGGATTGTCCTTACTTCGCCCTCGGTACGGGCCTGGAGCCGCTCGACGGCTGTTCGGATCTCCTTGTCGAATGGATGGAAAATTAGTGCGGCCCTATAGGCGTCCAGGGCCTCTGGAATCTCATCCCGCGCCTCGGCAATCTCCCCCAGGAAGTGGTGAGCCAAGACGCTTTCCGGGTCAAGTCCGAGGACGCGCTGAAAAGCCTCTCGCGCT
Organism: Candidatus Methylomirabilota bacterium; assembly: GCA_027293415.1. Classification (NCBI taxonomy): domain Bacteria; phylum Methylomirabilota (SeqCode); species Candidatus Methylomirabilota bacterium. The sequence continues at coordinate 11,426 of JAPUFX010000109.1, read as the reverse complement.
GGCAGGAGATCCCCTTTTTCCTTAAAGCCCCGGCCCAGGACCATATAGGCGCTAGCATAGGTCACATGGTGAGTGAGTCCCTCTTGGCAGATTTCTATTGCCTCCTCGAGCCTTCCCTCCCGTCGGTAGGCATCCGCCAGCTGGGCAAAGACCAGTGAACGGGGATTCTGCGCTAGGGTGGTCTCCATCTGCTTGATATGTTCAATATCCGGAAGTGATGCCACAAAACACCTCAGCAAAGAAAATCGGTGATTCTATGACAGTTTCTGGAGTGCACCAACAGGGTCCAGAATCGGCGCCACCGTAACATCGCCAAAATCCTTTGTCAAGACAAAATACGTCAAGTTTTCCCTTAGCTTCTTGTCATAACCAATAGCTTCTGTTAGATTTTCAGGGGGTACAGGGAGGGCCGTTGGAAGACCGATCCGTTCTATGACGTGCTGAAGCCTCTGGGGAAGTTCTTCGCCGCACAGCCCCATTTGACACGAGATTCGTGCGGCTGCCACCATACCAATAGCCACAGCTTCCCCGTGGGTCAACTGTCGGTACCCAGTGGTTGCCTCAAGGGCGTGCCCGACCGTATGACCGAAATTCAGCACGGCTCGAACCCCCTCATCCCGTTCATCGCGCTCCACCACTGCTGCCTTTATCCGGCACGAGGTCTCCACCATGTGGATTACTGCGTCTTCTTTTCTCTCCAGAACGGAAGGGAGGTGTGTTTCAAGCCATTCAAAAAACGCCTTGTCCGCAATCACCCCGTACTTTACGACCTCGGCCAACCCGGCGTGAAACTCCTTCGGCGGCAGGGTCCGAAGAAGGCATACGTCGCTTACAACCAGCTGCGGCTGATAGAAAGCCCCCACCATGTTCTTGGCCTGAGGGAGGTTAACCCCGACCTTGCCCCCTATACTGCTATCCACCTGAGCGAGTAGACTGGTGGGGGCGTGAATCAGCGGAAGACCTCTCATGAACGTGGCGGTGACGAAACCAGCGAGGTCTCCGATGACCCCTCCCCCCAACGCCACGATCGGGGACCGGCGGTCGAGTCCGAGCGGGAGCAGCCTTTCGTAGAGGGTACCCGCCACCTGCAGGTTCTTGAACTCTTCCCCATCCGGGACTTCAAGGAGTGTCAGCGCAATCCCTACAGCTTCAAGGGAAGAGAGGACCAAACGACCATAGAGAGGAGCAACCACTGAGTTGGTGATGAGGACGCCACGCCCCGAGAAACCGAAAGGTCGACACAACTCTCCAATCGCTGGGAGGACATCTGCCCCGATGTAAATTGGATAGCTCCGGTCTCGAAGGCTTACGGTCACCTTTTCCATCAGCTAGCCTTTGAGGACTTCATGGAGATCGACGCGTGCCACGACCTGGGCAACGACCTCCTCGATACTCAAGTCGGTCGTGTCAATAGGCTCACCCACCTGGGCGTAGACCGGGGCACGAATTCGCATCACCTCCCGAATCCGTTCCAGCTTGTCCGCGTGCCAGAGCAGGGGGCGGTGTTCCATTCCCTCGACCCGCTCCAGGATTCGTTCCGGCGCCGCCGTGAGACAAATGATCTCTCCGTGCCTGCGGAGACCGTGAAGGTTCTCGGGGTCCACGATCGTACCCCCCCCAGTCGCGATGATGCATCCGTGGAGCCGAGAGAGGCGGGAGACTACGGTCCGCTCGAGCGCCCGGAAGAGAGCCTCTCCCCGCTCCCGAAATATCGCGGGGATATCGAGGCCGCTTTCTTGCTCAATAAGTTCATCGAGATCGTAGAAGGGGACCTTGAGTTGCTCCGCCAGGTAGCGGCCCACCGCGGTCTTTCCTGTCCCCATCATTCCCGTGAACACAATGTTGCCCATCCCGGCACCGTTCACGGTCACCTCAGCGTTCTCGGACATAACGTGCGTAGGTGTCAAAGTTCCGCTTCATCTCCTCGAGACTATCCCCCCCGAACTTCTCGCGCAGCGCGTTCGCCACTTCGAAGGCGACCACCCCTTCTCCAATGACCCCAGCGGCGGGGACAGCGCAGACGTCGGACCGTTCCACAGTTGCCTCGAATGGTTCCTTGGTTTCCAGATCCACCGAGCGGAGAGGGGCATACTGAGTGGAGAGGGGCTTCATGGCGGCGCGGAGGAGAATTGGCTCCCCATTAGTCACCCCACCCTCCAACCCTCCGGCATAGTTGGTTTTCCGGTAAAACTTCAAGCCGTGAGGCCCCTGCCGCTCAGGATCATAGAAGATCTCATCGTGGGCTTCGAATCCGAAGCGGCCAGCCACCGTGAAGCCGAACCCCACCTCGACCCCTTTGATGGCCTGGATACTCATCAAAGCCCTCGCCAGGCGCCCATCGAGCTTCCGGTCCCACTGAACATAGCTTCCCAAGCCGACCGGAACCCCCTCAACGATAATCTCAAATATTCCTCCCAGGGTCGTCTTACGCCGTCGGGCCTCATCGATTTTCGCCACCATCGCCTCGGCGGCCTCTCGATCTACGCATCGGACAGGGGAGGCCTCGGCGAGGGCCTGAATCTGCTCGGGGGTCGCATCGCCCCGACTCGCCCGTACCCCGCCGATCTCCACGACGTGGCTCAGGACGGAGATGCCGAACTCCCGGAGGAGGCGCTTGCAAACTGCTCCCACGGCCACGCGAGCGGTGGTTTCCCTGGCGCTGGACCGCTCAAGGACGTTTCGGATATCTCGGTGCCCGTACTTGATGGCACCTGCAAGATCCGCGTGTCCTGGACGGGGCCGCGTGACCGGGGGGCGGGTGTCCTGGACCTTCACCTCCACCTCGATCCCCATGGTCTCTTGCCAATTGGTGAAGTCCCGATTGGTGATGATGAGGGTAATGGGAGACCCGAGGGTCACGCCGTGTCGCACGCCAGCGGTGATCGAGACCCGATCTTGCTCGATCTTCATCCGCCCGCCCCGGCCATACCCCATCTGCCGTCGGCTGAGCTCTACATCGATATCTTTAGGGCTCAGCGGCAGATTTGCCGGCATCCCCTCCACAATCGTGGTCAGGGAGGGTCCGTGTGACTCCCCTGCTGTCAAGTAGCGCAACATGCTACCTTCCCCCCACTTTCCTCCTGCTCCCTCGGCGTGGGATCCAGGGGGGAACATGCGACCGGAAAGATATCCCTCTCAATTACGGCGCTTTCCAATTTAGGGTTGGATTTCCAGGTTGACTTTCTGTAACTCCAGATCTCCCTCCTCCGTGCAGAGCTTGCCCTGAAGCACTGGCCCGGCGATCTCCAAACGCTGCATCGTTAGTGGAAAATCGGTGGCAGAAAGGGTGCAAATAAAATGGTATTGGCCCTACACCTCCATCCCAGATCCTTATTCCTTGTCTCCGTCGGCTTGCGTTTCAGGGGGAACGCGTAACCAGGTATGTGAGGAGGTTTTGGACAAACCGATTGCCGTCCCTCCATCCATTCTGAAGCTCTCGACCGAGATCAAGGGCAACACCCACCACGGTCCCCTGCCCTACTCGCTGCTCGGCGATCAAAGGTGAAGGAAACCCCGTCCTCCCACCAGCATATTGGGCGATTTCCACTGCGGCTGGCTTGGGATTGAGATCATTGAAAGATCCCACAGTCCGAAAAGTCACCCCCCGTAGGATCGGATGATCCGGCTGAATCGGGATAACCTCCTTGAAGGGAACGGACCGCCAGTCGTCCCTGGTTCGGATCTCGAAGGGGACGAAGGCTGCCATTGGCTGGTACCCGCCGCTCCCGTAGGCATTGGGGCCCCCTGTGATCAGGAGGGAGCCTCCTTGGTCGAGGAACTCTGTGAGGCGTTCCTGTACAGCCCCAGGCAGTTGGTTATAGGGGATATTCGAGAGAATCACCACGGCAAACTCCATGAGGTCGCGATCCCCGAGTTCATTCGCGACCTGAGCCCCCATGACCGCTTCGGTAGGGACGTAGGAGTTATCCCCCAGCGCCAAAACGAGTTTCGTGGGCTCTGCCGTCGCGGAGCACCACCAGAGGCCAACACCCAGGAGCACGCCCATGAGCATGCGGATCGGATTTTTTCGCGACATTTCGCACACCTCCGTGAGATTATCTTAGCGGAAAATCAGCGCCAGGAAAAGAAGAAACGCACCCCAGAGGGGTGCGTTTCACACTGTGCGGGTACCGTATTCTACCGCTGGGCCCTGGGAGAGAGTTCAATGATCGTGGGAGTGATAAAGATCAGCAGCTCAGCGGTCCTAGGCTTTAGATCTTCGGTTCGGTTCTTGAAAAGCCATCCCAGGACCGGAATACTGCCGAGGAAGGGGACTTTGTTTTCGTTAAACCTTGTCGTGCGCTTCCGGACCCCCCCGATGACGACGGTCGTGCCATCGTCGACTAAAAGGCTGCTCGTGGCTTCATTTCTATTAAACGAAAAGGCGAACCCGCCTGCGAACGTGATTTGCTCACCCACAGTGTCATCCGTGACTCTGACCCTCATAAAGACCCGCCGATCGGCCGTGACGTGGGGGGTGACCGTGAGGCTCAGGACCGCCTTCTTGAAAGTCACCGTGGTCCGGCCCGAGGAGTCGACCGTGGTAAAGGGGATTTCCTCCCCTTGCTCAATCACCGCTTCTTCATTGTCCAGGGCCATGATCCGTGGGCTGGAGAGGGTTCGGGCCAGCGACTCTTCTTCCAGGGCGGTAAGCTGAGCTTGGAGTCTCAACGTATCGTTTATCTTCCCCACGACGACCCCAATCGCGCCGGCGGGGCCCGGAATCGGCAGGTTGACCGCTGCCGGGACGCCTGCGGTAACCGCGGGTGTAAGTCCAGCAGGAGTTACAGGAGTTGGCAGGGTTCCCGCTGTGTCGCCGAAGAGCTGAGAGAGAACAAACGGGTTCCTCCCCGCGGGGCCACCAAGGTCTACGTGAGTCCGTTGAAAGCCCCACTGGATGCCGAGGGAGCGAGTGTGTTCTGAAGCGACGGTCACGATCCGGCCCTCGATCATCACCTGCGCGGTCGGCGTATCCAGTTCCCGCAAGACGGTCCGCATCTTCTCGATATTGGCCTCGGTATCTTGAATGAGAAGCGACGCCGTCCGATCGTCCACCGAGATGCTCCCGCGCTTGCTCTTGATCTTACTCAGGCTCTGTACCATCTTCTTCGCATCGGCGTAGCTCACCCGAATGATCGCCGTCGTGAGCGGTGCGACCGGCTCCTCCATCTCATCCACAAGTTCTTTGCGGCGCTCACTCCTCTCCTTGCGAATGGAGGACAGCTTGGCCACCCGGATGATGTTGTCCTCCCGGACGAAGCCAAGCCCATTGATCCGCAAGATATTGTCGAGTGCCCGATCCCAGGGGACATCGATCAGGCGGACCGTCACTTTCCCCTTGACATCCTCGCCGGCCACAACATTCTGACCGCTCACCTCCGCGATGATCCGAAGCAGGTTATTGACATCGGCATCCTTGAAGTCCATGGAGAGGCGGGCAATCTCCGGCTCAGCGGGGGCCTCTGGAGGAACGAACACCACCGGTGCGACCGGAGCAGGGGGAGGAGCGGAAGGGACAGGAGCAACAACAGGAGTAACAGGCGCAGGTTGCCCGACGAGGGGCTCCGGAGATGGTTGAGGAGGGGCTGCCACGGCAGTCACTCCCTGGAGTGAGAGGATGATGCCTTGGGGAGTCTGGACTGCCTCGTGGCGCACCTTTCCTTTCAGATCCACAACGATCCGGACCACCTTCTCTGGCTCGAGGCTGTACTGGGTCGATCGGATACGCTGCACTGGTCCTGGTAACTGCCTGACGTCGAGAACTTTGGCAGCCTTCGGATCAATAACCGCACCGCTCACGTCCACAACGAGACCCGGAGGCGTACCGGTTTCGGATACGTCAAAGGTGACTTCTCCGCTGGTCCGGACGAGTAGTTTGGCCTGCCCATTCTGGGGCCTGTAGTCAATGCTGTGTACCTGTCCCTCCTCCTCTTCCAGGGGCGGCGCGGACAACTCCATCTCTGCTTCGACCTCGGGCGCAGCCTGTGCGATCGCCGGAGGCTCGGGCTTCTCCGCCACGAGCGCGGCCTCCCCGATCGCAACCTGCAATTCATCAGGAGCCGTATTGACGTGGTAGGGTAAATTGGTGGTCAAATCAACGACGATCCGGACGACCTTGACGGGCCGGGTCTTATACTGAGAACTCCTGATCTGCCTGATCGGTCCCTCGGCTTTCAATGATTTGGGGACCGCGTGGACCGCGTTGGGGATATCGATCACCACCCGGGGTGGGTCAGGAAGAGCGAAGGATTCATAACTTTCCACTTTATGGTCGGTCTTGATCAGAACGATCACGGAATCCGGGCCGACCCCTCCCAATTCGACACCGGTCACCCGGTTGGGAGCGGCAGTCGGGGTGGCCGCATGGGCCAGTGCCGCTCCTGGCGCGGTCGGAACCAATACGGTGGGCATCACAATCCATGAGAACGTGACCACCCCCACCAAAACCCCTACGCCCCACCGGGAGGTCTGGGAGGTCGTTTCCCGCTCCATTATCTTCCCTCCTTTTTCTCGAGCTCTAGCCTAATCGTTCGGACCCGTGGCCGGCCGGCCACCTTGCCACCCTTCATCTCAATGAGGACTGCATCTTTCGTGATTTCCTTCACCCGCGCGTCAGGGCCCAGGCGGTCGTCTACCCTCAAAATGTGCCCCAGGCCGTCCGGCGTCTCGAGGAGCGCGAAATACTGGTTCCTTTGCCAAACGATCCCCGAGAGCTTATAGCCGCCGACGTCGATGGCCGTCTCTTCGCTCGGGGGTTCCACGAGAGGGTGAAAGGGGTCACGCCGTCCCTCCGGACGGTACCGCGCCGGCCCGAGACCCTTGGGGGCCCTGGCGCGTGCGGTAGAGGACTCCCCTTGTCGCGCCATCGCGGTACGCTTCGCTTGGGGTGGGCGGGAAGTGGGTGCTTGTTGCGGTGGCGGTTCAGAAGAGCACCCTGCGAGCACCACACTGAGGAGCAGGAGACTGAGAGCAAAAGGTCTCATCTCTTTCTCCTCCCCTGCGCGCCCTCTTGGGCGCCCTCTTCCGCGCCTCCAAAGGTATAGGTCGTTGCGGTAAATTCTCCCAAAATGGTGGCTTCCCTCGTCCTCCCCCGGGACTTCTTGGTCTGCTCTAGTTTGAGGTCGGTGATATTTACGATACGCTCCATCCGGCTGAGTTGCTCAAAAAAGTGGCCCAGCTCGTGATAATCCCCCTGTGCCTTTATCTTAATGGGAATCCGGTTCACGAATTCGTCCCGCTTCGGTTTACCGGGCTTAAAGAGGGTAAAAACCAGGCCTGAATCCTGCCCCAGACGGTTGATCTCTGTCAGGAGATTCGGAATTTCCTTCTCTTCCGGAAGAGCACGAACGGCCTTCGCGAGATCCCGCTGAAGTTCCTCCCGGGCTTTCTTCAGCTTGGGAAGCTCTAGGCGAAGCCGCCGCTTCTGAAAGAGATCCTGCTCGAGCCGGGCTCTCTGGCCGGACAGACTGTCCCGTTCATTCCGGGCCGGCGTATAAAGGTACATCCACCAGACGGCCACAAAGCCCGCACCCGCGATTCCCAGCAACAGATAAAGTTGCCTTTTCGGTGTATTCGCAAAAAGCCCTTTGAGGTCCATGGACATCCCCCCAGGTGGATCAGCCCATTATCCTGCAGACGATCTCGAACTTCTTTATAGTGATCTTTTGCACCTCGGCCTGCTCCGAAACCACGAGTTCGATGTCCCGTAGTAAGGGAGCGGTCCCGCTCAGCCGGGTCATAAAATTGGCAATCCCAAAATCGGTGAAGGAATACCCCCGAATCGTCAGCCTCGTCCCGGCCTTCGAGACCGAAGTGAGCCATAGCTCATCGGTCAGCTGCTCGCTCAATGCCTGCAGCAGGTGGACCGGCACGCTTTGAGATGCAAGGAGCCGCTGGATCACCTTGAGCCGCTCCTCGAGGGTCTTCTTCTCTTTCTTGAACTGATCAACCTGTTTCGCCACTATCTCCAGCTGCTTGAGTTCTGCCTGCATCGATGTGATCTCTTTCCTGAGTGACCCTGCCTGCCTAGAGACCCCCCACCACATGAATAGCATGATCAGTATGATGAGCCCAGCCGCGGCCCCGCCGGCGAGCGATCGCCAGTCGCGCTCACCAGCGGTGCGGACAGCCCTGGGGAGAAGGTTAACTCTGATCATCGGTCACCCCGCTGCCGTAAGGCGAGCCCGACCCCGACGACCAACTGAGGGCCGATGTGCTCCAGGTATTCTGGATCAAACCGTTTCGGGTCCGCCTTCATCTGCCGGAATGGATTGGCGACCTCTATCTGCAACTCCAAGGCCTCGCCAAGGTGAGGGATGAAGCGGGGAAGGCGCGCTACGCCGCCGCTCACCAACACCCGGTGGATGACACCCGACGCGGAAGCGGAACGGAAGAAATCGATCGAGCGTCGGATGTCGCCGGCCAGCTCCGCGTGGACGAGATCGAGCGCCGACTCACTATCCGCCGCGGTGTACCCATCAACCTCCCCCCCCAGTTTCAGCGTCTCTGCTTGCTCGTAGCTCAACCCTAGCATCTTTTGGATCGATTCGTTATACCGGTTCCCTCCGATGACGCTGTCCCGGGTAAAAACAAGGACCCCTCCGCGCAGGATCGTGATGGTCGTCACTGCCGCCCCGACATGCAAGAGGGCCGTGACCTCGTTCGGGTTGACCTCGTATGCCGCCTCGAACGCATTTGCCACGGCAAAGGCATCCACATCCACCACGGCGACTTTGAGCCCGGCGGAGGAGGCCACGGTGAGGTACTCACCAATGACATCCTTCTTTACCGCCACGAGCAGGACATCCATTTCCACAGCCCCTGGGGGGCTTTGCAGGATCTCAAAGTCCAGGTTCACGTCCTCAATGGCGAAGGGGATGTGTTGCTCGGCTTCCCACTGGATCGATTCCTCAAGCTCCTGCGGTTTCATCAATGGCATCTTGATAGGCTTGATAATCACCGAATGCCCCGAGACCGCTACCGCGACATCCTTGACGGTCACCTTATGCTCGTCGAAAATCTGCTGAATCGCACCGATCACGGCACCGCCGTCCATGATTGCGCCATCGACGATCGCTTCCGGCGGCAGGGGCGTAATTCCCATGTGAACGAGGTCGTACCCCTTCCCGTGTGGTTTGAGCTGGACCGTTTTTACCGAACTCGTCCCAATATCCACGCCCAACAGAGGCTTTCGGCTTTTGAAGAGTGAAACCATCACAAAACCCTTTCCTTATAGATAGATGGCCAGTGTCCCTTCAAATCGTTCACCAATTTTGTAAGCGTAATAATCCTGCTTTTCGAGTTTGTCAAGTAAAAAACTAGCAAAAAATGGGCCAAGTCTTTCCTCCCCTCCATTCAGAGGGATTATGGTCGGTTGTGGAGTCATGCTTTCGCATAGTGAAGTAATCTTAAGCTGGCGAATTGCCCGATAGTATGTCGATCAGCTGCCGCGATCGAGGCCCGGTTTCTTTCTGATCTTGACCCGGTTGTCCGCCATGCCGAGCGCCAACCTGCGAATCGCACTTTTCGCGCCTCCTCCGAACTCTTGTGGCCGGATCTGTGGGGTGGGGTGATGGACCACCCGTTTCTCCATCGCGATCATTTGGCCCGCATTGTCTCGAGTGTGACTGTCTGTGACCGGTCCCCTCGTGTCCAGACGACCGTCACTTGAATCCGCGCCAGACGGTTCGGCGGATTGGTGCCCGGCTCCTGCGCGATCGTCCACGTCCTGGTGTGCCCAGGCTCGGGAGTATCGGTTTGGTTGAGGGGGCCAGGATTGAAAGTCTGATTCTTCAGCTGCTCGAGCATCTGCTGCGCATAGGTTGTAGCCTTCGATTGGCCGCCACTGACGTTGACATCGACGTAACCGATGGGGAACGCGACGGCTGCGCAAGTATTCACCGATGGGCATAGGGGTGCAATATCAATGCCAAGGAACCACCCTATTTTGCTGCATTGGCGCGCTACTCCACCCGGTCACGGTATGTCGGTTTTGGCCCTCACTCCCCGCTGGTGGCCCTCCCCTCCATGCGCTCTGAACGGCGCTCGGAGTCCTCCTCTGATTCTCCTCGGCTGGCCTCAGCCTCCTGGATCAGAGGTTTCAAAAGTAATACCTGTTTCCTGATACCCCCCAAACGCGGGGACCTGTATTCATCGAATATCCTAACGGTCCTGGGGAATTCGCCTTTCCACAGCCCAAATGATAGATGAAGCATCCGGCCCGAACTGTCTGGACTATCGAGGGGCCAAGGGAGAGCAAATGAGGGGGGCTGTTGTGATATGGCCTATCAGGTCCGAAGAGCGTTTTTCGGAGGTGCCACAGTCCGGGGTTATTTCTTACGGAAACAGTTCCCGCCACGTGCCGGCCACCGGCCTGAACTTGGCCCGGGCAAGGGCTACATCGTAGTGGAACCGGGCGTCATTCTTGATGCGTATCTTATCAGCGACAATCGCCCCGTAGATTTTCCATCCACCGCCATTGAATTCAACCTCGCCATCACGGGCATAAATGGCCCCATAAAACTTGCCCCCACCCCTCTCCATCTTAATTGCGTCCCCCCCAGACACAGAGGAGAATATGAGCAGATTCGTGGTCGTGGGAATCTCGCTCGCGTTGATCTCGGCCCCGCCCTGGGCATTGAACTTGCCCGTCATGTAGATCATCACCGGGCCGGTCACGTCGAGCGTCGCGTTCGATCCCACAGCAATCTCATTGAAGGAATAGGTTCCCGGGTCGAGCGTGACTGTCTCGCCCGAGCCCACGGTGAGATTATACGTACTCGTATTGTAAGCCCCCGGAGGAGAAATGCCGATGGTATCACTCGTCGGAGGCGGGTAGCTGATGTCCGTTACGACGGTGATGGGTGAAACCCCCTTAGTAACCGAATCGCTAACATCGCACAGCTGGGGGGGGGCACCTATCTGAGAATTATCACCGCACGATACGGTGCCTCCCGCCTGAGCATTTCCGTTCACGGTGTTATCCCTACGGAGGATGATGTCCCTATTACTGTGGATATGCCCCTCCGCTCCGGCCGTATCAGGATCATAGTCCCCCAGGGTCGAATCGTAACTGTCTACCACTACACGATCATCCAAGTTCACGGAGTCCATACCGAGCATGGCGAACTGGAATGGCGAGGCCTCTTCCTCTACAACCACCTCCACTTGGGCCCTCGCGCTGCTGGGCGTACCGCAGTCGTAGACACACCCGGTCGCAGTGATGATCCGTTGTGTGGGGCTACTGGGTGGTGTACCAACCGTCACGCTGTAAGTCCCGACGATAGGACCGCTCGCACCGTCGGGACCCAGGGGTTGGTCCTCTGTAGTCCACCCATCGTCCCCATCGAGGTTCAACTTTGCGATGGCCCATTCGGCCCCGGCCTCGGCCAGGTGGAAGGCCTGGAGGCGCTTCCGCTCGTTAATGG
>JAPUFX010000108.1 GCA_027293415.1 Candidatus Methylomirabilota bacterium | reverse complement strand
CATGGGCATACACATCTCTGGATGGGAACTGGTCCTCGCCGGTGACCCGCCGTAGGGAATCATATCCATAATATCGTGGACAAGCTCCAGCTTGATGGTCGGCAAGAAGCCGCACGGTAGGCAAGAGAATCCGACGGAAGGGTCAGAAGAATCCGAATGAGCTTTCTCCCTGAAGTCCATCCTGCCCTCAAAGAAGGTTTGAATTTTAGCGGGGAGCGGTTAGCACCGCGCAGGTAGTAGCAATGAAACCCGGGGTGACCATAGCCTCCTGGCCCACCTTAGGCACAATCGTTGGCGTATAAGACAATTCCGACGCCTTCGTGGGCGGAGCACGGCCCGGGAGGGCGTTTGGCTTTTCGATGGATCCACAACATACTCCTACGGGATACCCCCGAACACCCCCTGACCCAGTCGGGGATACTCACGGCCACCTCAGGAACAGACGAGAAGCAACGAGGAGGGTGAAATGTCTCAAAAGTTAGGAAGGGCACTTTGTGCAGGGGCACTGGTGGTCGGGCTGGCCGGGTGCGCGGTGAAAGCACCCAGACTACCCGGGGATGCTGCGAGGATGATTGGAATGGGAGACAGCATCGGCGAAGGGGTGCAATCGGCGGATGCCAGTTTGAGAACCCAGCCATTCAGCTACCTCAAATTCCTGGCCAGGCAGATCCGCGTCCCTTTCAGCTTGCCCCTGATCAAAAGCGGACCGCTTGGAGAGGTGGGAGATACGTCAAACCGATCGCGTCTCATCCCGTCCGTTGCCGCTTCCAACCTGGCCGTGGCCGGTTCGGACGTAGAATCATTGCTCAATGATCGAGCCGACGCCATCACCGAAGACGACATAGATTCAGAAAGGGATCTGGTCCTTTTCCCCAGGCGGGCAAGTCAGATCGAGATCGCTGAGTCCGTTGCGGCACCTTTCATTGTGTGCTGGATTGGCGGTGGCAACGTCCTTCCAGCCGTCGCGTCCTTTGACGAGCTAGATGCATCGCAGTTAACCCCTGTTCAGGAGTTTTCTGCCGACTTTGCCCAGATAGTCCAAAGACTAAACGCATTAGACAGCCCGGTTATTTTTGCCAATATCCTGGATGTTACTCAAATCGGTTTCTTAGTTGACCGCCAGGATCTGGTGAAATTCTTGGGCTCTGACTTCGGTCTAGCAGAAGGCGATCTGACGAGTGTCGTGGTGATGCTTCTCATCAGACTCGGCCTGGATGACGGCAGCCTTCTCAATGACCCTAATTTCGTCCTTGATGCAAATGAGGTGACACTCATCCAGCAAAGAATCGAGGTCTTTAATCAAATTATTGAAGATGCCGTTGCCCCCTTTGGCATACCTGTCGTAGATGTCAAGGCAATGTTTGATGCTATCGCTGCGGACCCTCCCGTCTTCCGTGGCGTCACCCTTACGCCTCGTTTCCTCGGAGGACTTTCCAGTCTCGATGGGGTGCATCCCTCAAATATTGGGCATGCCTTTCTGGCCAATGCCTTCATTGAAACCATCAACGCCCACTTCCAGACCGACATCCCGCCAATCAGTAAAAAGGGACTCAAATTCATCTTTCTCACAGACCCATTTGTGGACAAAGATGGTGATGGCAGAGTGCCAGGACGTTTTGGTGCGGGGTTATTGGAGACCTTGGGCCCTATCCTGGGGATATCCGGAGATTTTGATGACTTCATTCCGGACCCTTTTCGGGCCGGGATCGATGAGAGTCTTGGCATACCAATCACTGATGAGGGCCTCGGCATACAATTCATTCAGAGATACCTAATCCTTCAGGGAAAAGACCCGCAGGAGGCTTCTAAGTGGGATAAGAAAGATGTCATGGAAGCGTTTAGGCATATTTTGGGTCTGAAGATTTTTGAAAAGGCACCAACCGGCCGGACAGGCGGACGGTCTCGGGGATGGCCACGTTAGCACACGCCAAAATGGAAGGGCTGGGGGTCACGCTTGAAGACCTGAAGGAAGAATGATAAAAAATTTGGATGGTTCATCCAATTTGCATTGAATATCAGGGAGCTGTCTATCACATCATCAGCCGGGGAAACCAGCGCCAGCATATCTTCCGGGCTTCGGCGGATTGCGCCCGCTCCCGCCCCCTTCTGGTTAGCAATGTTTGATCCCGGATGTACCGTGCGGCGCGTGTTAGTGTGGAAGGACGTCCTTTCCAACGAGGAGATTCTGGAGGAGGTCAAAGCGGTACGGCAGGAGCTGGAAGGAAAACGTGCGAGATAAGCAACCCCATACTCCATCGAAGTGTCCTGCCTCTTGACACCACTACCCTACTTGGGGATACTTGGGGCCTATAGAGGGAGGCACCGATGAAACCGGGGTGAGTCCAACAATTAGCCACCTCCGGCACAATTGAAGGGGGACCCCGCAAGCAGACGCCCTTTTGGGCGGAATATGGCCCGGAGGGCATTTTGCTTTTGATAGCCCCACCATAAAGAAGTGGGCCGAAGCTCACGGTCGCTTGGCGTTGAAATCGCAAACGCTGGCGGTGAAGGCTTCATGCTAGCTTCGAGGAGACGGGGTACGCAAGCTGATGGAGGCGACACTAACGTATCTGCACCGAGAGGACATCTTTTTGTGCGGACTGAGTTGAGGGGAGGTTATGAGACGCTTACGGCTACTCTTTGGAACCCTGGTTACTCTTGTCTTGCTGGCAGTCCTAGCAGCATCGCCAGCGTACGCACCTCCTCCATTTGACGTTGGACTGGCCCGTGCCATTGCAGCCCAGGAGGCGCATAACCCTCAGCTGCTGATGATTCCAGGGGTTGTCGGCACAGCCGTGGGCCTCAAGGCTGACGGTAAGCCGGTGGTAAAGATCTTCACCGAGCACCCGGGAGTCGCCGGGCTTCCAAGGTCACTTGACGGGTTCCCGGTAGTGGTACAGGTGACCGGCAAGCTCCTCGCTGTTCCAAAGCCGGACAAGCCGGGCAAACCACCCAAGGTTGACCCGACGGACAGATTTGCTCGGCCTGTACCGATCGGCGTTTCCACGGGGAACATTGACGAGTGCTCCTCTGGCAGCATCGGTGGGCGAGTCAAGCATGGTAACACCATCTACGCCCTCAGCAATAACCATGTCTATGCCCTCGAAAATGAGGCTCCCATTGGCAGCAACATACTGCAGCCAGGGCGCTTGGATACCAAATGTGGCGACAACCCGAACGACGTCATAGGTACCCTGGCCGATTTCGAGCCGATTGTTTTCTCCACTAGTGCCAGCAACAAAATCGATGCGGCGGTAGCGCTATCGTCTACCGCCAATCTCGGCAATGCCACGCCATCAGACGGCTACGGAACGCCAAAATCGGCTACTGCCTTGGCAACTATCGGCCTGGCGGTGCAGAAATACGGGCGCACCACCTCGCTAACCGAGGGAACAATCACTGGCATCAATGCCACGCTTAATATTGGCTACAGCTCTGGCACGGCGAGATTTGTGGACCAGATCATCGTCGAGAGCAAGAAGAAGCCCTTCCTGAAATCCGGGGATTCCGGAACATTGCTAGTTGTTAAAGGTGGGCAAGACGACCGTAAGCCCGTGGGGTTGCTGTTTGCCGCTGATAGCAGCGGAAAGTTTGCCATCGCCAACCGGATTGACTTGATACTGGGCCGCTTCAATGTGGACATCGACGGGGAGTAACGCACCAGACCTATATCCGGAAGCCGCGCGGCGTAGAGCTTGCAACGAAGAAGACTGGGGCCCTCTTCCCTGCTTGTTTGAAGAAGCTTTGCTTAGGGGTTGATGACGATCAGGACGGGTGTCGCTCCATGGGTTTCCGGAGATCGTTCGTGGTCATGATTGGCCTTTTCTGGCTCCTCGCTGCGGGGTTGGCGTGCGGTCAGCAGGGAGCAAGCGACCAACCGGAGCGCAAGCCCATGGCGCAGAAGAAGATTGAGGCGGTGCTGAAGGAACACACCGATTCCCTGATGGCACTCCCTGGCGTTGTGGGGACGGCCATCGGGGAATGCGCGGGAAAGCCGTGCATCAAGGTTTTTGTGGAGAAGAAGACTCCAGAACTCCTCATGCAGATTCCCTCTGCAATTGAGGGGTATATGGTTTCTGTCCAAGAGACCGGAGAGATTCGGGCGCTTGACCCCAACTAATGCGACATAACCCCTTCTACGTTCTAGGGTGTCTAATGAAGAAGGGGTCACGTTTGCAACTGACAATTCCTTTGGTATTAGCCAGGAAGCATTCTGAGGAGCCCGTCCACTCGTTGCCTGAAGGACCGATCATTCTCCAACCTCGACTCCACCCGACCACAAGCCAGGCCAACCGTTGTATAGGCGGGGAACCAGAGCAGGGCAGCGATCCATTTCAGGGTCGATCCACACTCTCTGCGACACAGATAGATCGCCACATCCCTTGGCTCGTTCCACTGCCCACGCCGGACCCCCACAAGTGCTTCCTTGTCCACCCCGGGGTGAGGATATCGTCTTGCCCAGATCCGGCACAATCGACGGCGCAGCACACATTCAGACGCCTTCTCGGGCGGAGCACGGCCCGGGAGGGCGGTTTGATTTTCAGTACGGCTAAGCGTGTCCTTTCACCACCCTGTATCGACTGCGGTGTGGATTACAACCAGTAACCTTCGGCGAAGATTTGTAGTTGTAATCTTCCCAGAGGCTTCACAGGTAGCAGGAACCGAATGGGGTAGGGTCCAACAGGCCCGAGGTTTCCTGTCCCCCTCGACCCGCCTCCGGTCCCCAAGGATGGCTCCGTTAAAACAACCGCGGTTTGGGCTTGACATGGGAGTACCTACGCTAGTAAAGATACTAGCTACCAGGCGACCCTTCGGGTTGTCGCGGGTGTAATGGCTGGATCGGGGGATCGGTTAACCCCCCAAGGTAGTAGTAAGTTGTTACCGGGGCGAAGTATAGCCTCTGGCTCACCGCAAGGTACAATAGAAGGACGCACCAAAAATTCTGACGCCTTCTCGGGCGGAGCACAGCCCGCGAAGGCATTTTGCTTTCTAGAGGGCGCATCAACCGGGTACCGAACTGTCACCCGGCAAGCCCTGATACTGAGTAGCACAACCATCCAAGGGGGTCCAATCATGGTGAGGCGAGCATCGATTGTGATAATAGGAATCTGTTTCCTCTTCAGTATAGCAGGCTGCTCCGTCGGTATGGCGCTGAGTGGGAAGAAGGAGCCGAACCTGGGCGCTTTCCGTGTCGGGTCAACCCGGGGCGAGGCGGAGCTGCAGCTTGGGAGCCCGGTCGATTCGGTGACCCGCCCGGACGGCGGACGCACAGACATCTACGCGTACGAGCTCGGGAATGAGCCGAGCACCGGGCGGGCGGTGGGCCATGCCGTGATGGACGTGCTGACCCTCGGCATATGGGAGATCATCGGCACCCCGGTCGAGGCCATCGGGATCGAGAAGAAGCGCCTTATGATCGTCTACGACAAGGATGACCGAGTCCAGGCGATAAATCAGGCGCCAGTCCCGCCGCCTCCGGCAGAGGAAACGGACGATTTGGATATCGAGAGTCGCGCTGCAACTGACGTTCCAGAGATGAAACCTGAGGCTAAGGCGGTTAGTGGAACTTGCTTCGCGGTGAATCAGAACGGGACCTTGTTGACGGCCTACCACATCGTTCAAGATGCAAAGTCCATCCAAGTTCACTTGGTAGAAGGAACTGTCACAGAGGCGAAACTCTGGACGTTTAATGCCAAGAAGGATCTTGCAATCCTGCGCATCGATCCCCGCACGCCACACTTCCTTTCATTAGCCCCGATGGGTTCTGTTCACACGGGCGAGCGGGTATTTACGATGGGCTATCCTGCCCCGGATCTCCTGGGTCAAGAATCGAAATTCACTGAAGGGTCCGTCAGTTCACTCTCGGGGCCTGGAGACAAGGAGTTCCTCATGCAAATTTCTGTTCCAATTCAGCCGGGGAACTCCGGTGGTCCAGTGGTAAACCAACTTGGTGAGGTGGTTGGGGTTGTGACCTCGACGGCCGCCATAGAAGCCTTGCTGTCCGTTACGGGAACCTTGCCACAGAACGTCAACTGGGCGATTAAGGCGGATCACGCACGTCCGATGTTCAATGTCCAAACCGTGAAATCCGCTCCGGCGAGCCGAGATGATGTGATTAAGAAACTCCGCCGGGCGATTTGCATGGTGAAAGCAGGCCCTCGTAGGTGATACTTAGACCCACAACAGGAGAGATACGGATAGGACCCGTTTGGCCATAGTTCTCAGCCCACCTCCGGCACAATCGACGGCGCAGCAAACACTCAGACGCCCTCTGGGCGAAGCATGGCCCGGAAGGGCGTTTTGATTTTCAGTACGGCTAAGCGTGTCCTTTCACCACCCTCTATCGACTGCGGTGTGGATTACAACCAGTAACCTTCGGGGAGGATTTGTAGTTGAAATCTTCACAGGGGATCGGAGGCCTGCCCGCGACAATCAGAGGGATCCCACCAGGCGCTTGACACCGGCGGACGGCTTGGGCGATACTACGCCATTCTACAGGCTACAGGAGATAGGCATGGAACCGGGGTAAGCATCGCTCCGAGCCCACCGCCAGCGCAATCGTTGGTGCAGCAGAGAATCCAGACGCCCTCTCGGGCGGAGCATGGCCCGGGAAGGCGTTTTGCTTTCCAAGGGCGCGTGCCTAAGATTGGTCGCAGACCTCCAAGTTCGGAAGTGCCCCCTTTGACCAAAATTTCGATTTATGTGTTCGAGAATAAGCCTTT
>JAPUFX010000107.1 GCA_027293415.1 Candidatus Methylomirabilota bacterium | reverse complement strand
GAGAAGCATGTGATGAAAAAACGGCAACTTACTGATATGCGAGGTGAGGTATACGAGTCAGTCGAATACGTTGGCGCGGTGTCTTGGCGACTTACCCTCAGGAGAGCTGCACGGTCAATTCCACCAGGATGCGCCAGAGTGTATGTTGCGATGCGACACGTTGTCAACAATTTTCAAGTTTGTTATGTCCTAATTTGGAGCTGTCAAATTCATCCTCATCTGTTTTTATCTAGCCAACTTTGAGCCATAGCAAGGCCGTATTGCTGTGCCCCGTCTAGCGTTTCAAAGAACCGGGCCTCAGGGAAGAAAAGCTGCTGTTCGATGACTCCTCCAGGAGTAGGGGAAAAGACCTTGATGTCAGCGATCCATTGGCCAGATATTGGTTCATAGGGCACGATGCGAATTCTGTGGTTCTTGTAAGAAAACTCGCTTGCCTCTGCCATCATGGCAATAACTCCTCCATCATCCAAATCCCATCCGTAATGCTTGCCGCCATCGCCGGAGTCACTCGCAGGGTTCGATGAATCCTTCCGAAATTGTAATGGCCCGGACCCCCCCTGACCCTAGCGTGTGGCCCCGTTTCCGTCTTTAGAACAGGGCCACGATAAATCACAGGAGCATAAGCCCAAGCACCACCCCAACAATGCACCCGGCGAATGCCTCCATGGACCTGTAGTAGTCTTCCTCTGCCTGTCGTTTTCTTTCATCCGCGTTCAAAGATGGCCCCACAGTCCAAATACTTCACGTTCAACGTGTCGCGAGCCGCTCGCAGTTTGACCGGAGGCTGAATACTTCTTCCCGTGCCTGCTAATCAGCTCACCGCAGAAACAAATTCCGCCTATCTCATCCATAAACCACCTGCACGGTCGCATTCCCGTACTTCCCCCATCGGAGAATCACCGCCAACAGCGCTATAGTATGTGCAAATGAATCCGAGCACGAGCATTTTCCAGATCATTGAATGATCCCACCGACCTGCAGTCTAACGGCCGCGCTCAGCGGCGCGGCTCGTCCGAGCCCACTGAAGCGCGTTCTTTGGCTGGCGGTTTGGGTTTCTGGTCAGGATGTGATCCGAGGAGTCCTTCAACTTGCTTCACCATGCGGGTCAGCTGAACTTGGGATCCTGCCCGCTGGAGAAGAACAACGGCGCGGTTCGGTTCCGCTGCCGCGATAGCTTCGAGCGAATCGAATAAGAGGGCGGCTTGGAACTCAGCGACGATGGCTCGAAGGAGGCGCACGCTCGCCGGTCCTACGTCAATCTTGCGACCGCCGTACGTCAAGAACTGACCGGCCATGTTCAGGAGGTCACCTGGAATCGCGAGTTCATGACGCCTTGGCCCACCAGGAAGGCGTTCCTCAAAATGCTCTAGATGGTCGCGACCATCAATTCGCTCCGTCAGCTCGGCGTGGTAGCGTCGCAGGACAAGGCCTGTTCGGCGGAATCTGGTGCTGTGGGCGATAAATCGAGTCAGTTTCGCGATGCGTGCCCAGCAGATAAGGTAGAAGTGAACCTCATCAAACAGCGACCGGGTGCGGGCAGCCGCCCGCCTCAAGAGACCCACCTTTGCCCTCTCGATTCGACGCTGTTGGCGCCTCGCCGCCTCAAAGTACGACTCCACTGCGCCCAACGCGATGACGGGACCGGACACCTGGTCGTGATTGGCGAGAATCAGCGCCGCGCGGAGGGCCTGAGACGGATCAAGCGCCCGAATCACTGCCTTCGGCACCCGCCGGAGGATGTCAGGAGGACTTGGTGGTCCAATTTTGGGATTAGGCAGTTGGACTTTCTCCTATGAGCACGTCGCCTCTCCGGCCCTACGACACCTTGACAAATGTTGACGCAGGAATACCCCTCAGGGTCTTGACGATCGCATCGATCCCCTGGGCGAGGGATCCGAGATGGTCCTTGGCTTGCTCACCGAGCCGCACAGCCCCTGGCAAATCTACCCCCCCCTGTCGCGCTTGCGAAACTCGCCGGCTTTCGCAATATACACCCATGCAACCAGGCCAAGGGCTATGCCCCCTAGGATGAGTAGCTCGTAGGGCTCGCCACCCCAACGACCACGGCCGGAACCACCAGCGGGCGTCCTGGGCACTGTGCTTAGCCCGATTATCACCAAGCACGTGGCGGAGCCGAGTAGGTGGCGAAACCATTTGGGCAGCTCCTTTAATGTTCGCACGTTACACCTCCGCTTGCTCCCCGGCACGAGAGAGGGGCGATAGCTGCGCCACACGACGCCGTCGATGGCGATGGCGATCAAGGGTCGGCGGGCTTTCCCCTCCTTGGCCCAGATGCCCGATCCGTAACTCCCGCAGCTGATCTTTCGCGTGTTCCCCGTGGCCTCAAGGACCGCTCGAACTCGATGATCACGTTCCCGTAGGAGGCGTCCATCCGGCCACGCTTCGGACCCAGCGGAGTGTCGATGCGGATCACCGTCTGGACGCCGGCGGCGAAGTCGGTCGGTGCCGGGGTCCCGCAGAACAGCTCACCGATCAGCGTGGCGAAACGGGAGGTCTTGGCGCGCTCGTGCGGAGAGGAGCGGACGTTTCGCAGATAGCGGAGCAGTGTCGAGCTGGTCTTGTCGTCGAGTCTCTCGCTCATCGGTCAATTCCGCGGCTATAGTACTTGCAAATCAGTTTGAGGACATGGCAGAACCATACCTTCCGCCGGCCCTCTTCGAATTGCGCCGCGCCGGTGTCCCTCCTATTCGATCAGGGACGCCGTGAGCAGCCCCCAAAACGTCTTACGTCGACTTTTCATAGTGTGTCGCCTACCCGTGCTGCCACACGTGCCGCAGCCAGGCTTTTCGCCGCCCCCACAATTCGGCCATTCCGGCGTTTCTCTATCATGCCCCGCCGACTTTACCCATGCACGGGCTACCTTCTTGATCAAAGGAGCGATCACGGCTGTCACTGCATGATGAAAGTCGAAGCCGCCGTCACGCCAAGGAAAAACAACTGCCAATCCCAATCCATGGCCGCTCTCCGAAATGCGCCGCCTCACCTTATCCTATCCCAACCAGATGCCCTTACCGGACGAACTCATTAGAGACTTAGGAGTATTTACCGATTGTCAAAAGACGAAGGGTGTCCCTAGGTAACCAAAAGACATTTGCCAGGGGTGTATCTCTTGGGGGTCTACTTACAGGCCCGGATTCTGTGCGCGGGTTTGGCTTTTCTTGAAGCGGGTCAGGCAGGATGTCTAACTTGACGGCAAGTTGTTATCACCGGTAGATTTCGCGCCGATGCCCGACAGCCACAATTACAATTACAAGGCGCTCCGCCTCCACGATGTAGAGAATACGGTAGTCTCCCACCCGGATGCGGCGCAGGTCTTCTGTATCCTGTAGTTTTTTCGATCCTGGCGGGTAAGGGTTATCAGCAAGGGCCAGAATGCGCTTGTCGATTTGTTTCAGGACCTTCTTGGGAAGAGACTCTAGGGCGCGCCTTGCAGCGGGGGTTACCTCGATCCGGTATCGGGCGATCACTTACGCGAGGCCTAGCGCCTTGCGAACGATCTCGTAGGGGATGCGCTCGTCGGACTCGGCTAGGATCTTCTTCGCGGCCTCTACATCAAGACGGTCCTCCAGCTCCTCAAGGAACCGCAGATCCTCAATCGGGACCATAGCGACAACGGCCTTACCGTGGCGGTCGATGACCACCCGCTCCTTGCCGTAGGCCACGCGATTCAGGGTCTCTCCAAAATTATCCCGAACGGTACTTGCCTTGATAGCCATTTAAACCTCCAAATCGTACAAATCCTACAAAACGTACGTTATGGGTAGTATCGCTTGTCAGGCCCCACTTGTCAAGTGGTTTTATCATTGCGGGGGGCAGGCAGGCGCGTCCGTCCGCCAGACAGGTGTTCGCACGATCCGGACCAGAAGTAGCAATAATCGATAGATAGCGGGGTGGCGGGCCAAATCAGGCGTAAAGGATTGAAAAGAAAGAGTGCTGGCCGGAGTAGGCCTATAAGCCGGGTTCTGTATTCGCCCAAAGGCGAACGGTAGTCATTCCTCTGGGTTCCGCATCGCTACGGAACTCTAGCGGCCTACCCGTTCCGCCTGCCTTTCTGGCCATGAGAGCGGGCCACTCTCATCCTCACTCGCGCTCGATGAACGACAGCGTGGAAGCGGAACCTATTTGACCTTGCTCCGGGTGGGGTTTGCCAAGCCAGGCCGTCACCGGACTGCTGGTGCGCTCTTACCGCACCTTTTCACCCTTACCCCGCAGGCAGCTCCCTGCAAGAAAAAGAGCCAGAGCTGCTGGCGGGGCGGTATGTTTTCTGTGGCACTTTCCCTGGGGTCACCCCCGGTGGGTGTTACCCACCACCCTGCCCTGTGGAGCCCGGACTTTCCTCCCCGATCAGCGATCGGAGCGACCACCCGGCCCACTCCGGCCACACAAAATATAGCCCTTTCAAGCCCCCATGGCAAGGAGAGAATAACTCCCGCTTAGTTGCCGCAAGATCCTGCGAGGGGCCTGGAACGGTTCTGGGGGAGGTGTCCGTTTTTCGGCAGCCGCTTCGAAACCGTCACCGAGATAGAGGAAAACCCCTCTTAGAATGCCTTAAATTTTCGTAACTTCCGACAACAGAGGTTGGTACAGATGTTGCGATGGTAGCGTTGGACCTCATTCGGATCTCATGATGTACACCGCATGAGGGACCCAGAACACGGTTCATAACTGCCGACTCTTGGAGGAGCCAATGCCTCGCAGATACTATACGATCATGGTAGACTCCGGCCCGGCCTCTCGCATTCGGCAATTTCACTTTTCCCCGCAAAGTCTTCAGGCCGCCCTCCTTCTCGGGATCCTTGCCGCCGTGGCTATCGCCTTTCTCGTATATCAGAACGTCACCTTACAGCTGAAGCACCGGGAACTCCAGCGCCTGCAGCAGACCGTCCAGACACAGGAGGGCCGACTGGGGGCTAAGTTACAAGGGTTCAAACACGAGCTCGGGCGTCTGCAGGCCTTGGATAAAGGGGTTCGCCGCTGGGCCGGGATAGAGCCTGGCCAAGGCGAGACAACACTCATGGCGGTGGGTGGGGGCACCCTGGACCTTCGACAGGCCTTAAAGGAGGGAATGGTCCGGGCTCGCAAGGTAACCATTCCTGAGGGATCCACCCTCCGTCAGATTGCCAGACTGCTCGCGGTGGAAGGGCTCGCGGACGGGAAACGGTTCCTCAAGTTGGCCAGGGCCGTCGGTGGCCAGCTCGCTCGTACCAGAGGCAGAGACGCTCGAGGGATTTCTCTTCCCCGGTACCTACCACTTTGTCAAGGGTCAGAAAGAGGAAGCGATCCTTCACGCCATGGTCCAGCGGCTCTTTCAGGCTTTCCCCATTGAGGACGAGCTCCGGGCGCAGCAGCAGGGGAGGAGCCTGCACGAGATCGTCACCCTCGCCTCCATCGTAGAGAAGGAGGCGGTGGTCGATCGGGAGATGCCGGTCATCGCGGGAGTCTTCTACAACCGCCTCGAGCGGGGCATGCGCCTGCAGGCCGACCCGACCGTTCTCTACGGGAGGCGCGGTCGAGGCCGGATTCGGACGCGGGACCTACGCGCGAAACACCCCTATAATACCTACATCCACCACGGTCTTCCGCCTGGGCCCATCGCCAGTCCGGGCAAGGCCGCGCTGAAGGCGGCTCTGGATCCCGCCCAGGTCAACTATCTCTACTTCGTCTCCAAAAATAATGGGACCCATTATTTCTCCCGGAACCTGAAGGAACACAATCGGGCCGTTCGGAAATTCCAGTTGAGCCGCCGGTTCCGCCGCAGGCGGAGAGCTAGTTGACGAGGGTGGGTATTTCCTACGTCCAGTCGAAGTTCTGTAGCAGTCGTTCCGACCGACGCATTCTTCTCTGTGAAACATTCAGAATCCAGGAGGCGATATTCGACTTGGTGACCGGCAGGGGGAGGCGCCTCAGGTGTGGGTGATGTGATCCGCCGCGGTCTGAAAGATAGGCCGCGCGGCCAGTCCCCGGTTCATCACGTGGTAGGTGGCGCCGGGGAATTCAATGCGGAGTGGGCGAGACATGACGGGAGGGTAGCATGGTAAGGGAGTTCCGTCAAAAAGCGACTTGACCCCTTTTTTTTGACCCTTTTTTTTACTGTGTTTCTCGATCAAGAAGTTACAGCCGGGCGCAGACGGCCTTCACTTCGGTATAGAGCTCCAGCGCGTCGTGGCCCATCTCGCGGCCCCAGCCTGATTGCTTGTATCCGCCAAAGGGGAGCGCGGCGTCGAATATGTT
>JAPUFX010000106.1 GCA_027293415.1 Candidatus Methylomirabilota bacterium | reverse complement strand
AGAAGTGATCCTTAAGGAGGAGACCCGTCCGGATCTCATCGGAGGACTTCTGATTGAGCTGGAGGGCAAGGTTTATGATGGTAGTATACGGACCCAACTCGAACGGATGAAGGAAACCATCGAACGAGGATAATCACTAGGCAAAGATATGTGAAATTTTCGGTTTAATTTCGACTGGGGGAATCGGGAAAAAGATCACTCGCGCAAAGGCGCAAAGGACGCCAAGCGTTTAGAAATTAACCGCCGAAAGATGGAGATAGAGCCGAATAACTTACCGCAGATTTACGCAGATTATCGCAGATGAAGAATGAGTCACTGCAGAGGCGCCCTTCGATGCACTCAGGGCCGCGAGCCAGTCGAATCGGTCGAACCACAGAGGGCGCAGAGAATTGCCTTTTTTGTTTGTCGGGAGACCACGACAAACAAAAACTTATCTGCATTTAGGCAAAATCTTTTGCCCAATCGTCGTCTCCCGATTGGGCAAAAATTCTTCCCTTTGCGTACTCTGCGTCTCTGCGGTGGAATGTCCGAATGCTTGTCTGCGAGAATCGGCGTAAATCTGCGGTTAAAAATTCTTTGCACCTTGGGTTTTGGCGCGATACACATTGTTGGAGTTGTTCTATTAAAATTTCTATGGGTAAGGGCCTAAGGAACTGATTGACAAGTCGGAGGATTGAAATGGACATAGGGACCGCCGAAATCAGCCGGATTATTAAACAGCAAATCCAGGACTACGATAAAGGTGTTCAGATTGAAGAAGTTGGGACTGTGCTATCCACCGGTGACGGAATTGCCCGGATTTATGGTCTCCAAAATGCTGCTGCTGGAGAGCTCCTGTCATTTCCACACGGGGTTTATGGCATGGTGCTGAACCTGGAAGAGGATAACGTGGGTGTCGCGCTCTTAGGTGAAACTCACCTCATCAAAGAGGGAGATACGGCAAAGCGTACCGGGAAAATCACCGAGATACCTGTGGGCAAGGCCCTCGTCGGGAGAGTCATCAATCCCCTCGGAGAACCCATCGACGGACGAGGACCCATTGAGGCCACAGAAAACAGAAGGATCGAACTCAAGGCCCCAGGAATCGTTGCTCGTCAGCCCGTTAAAGAGCCGCTCCAAACAGGGCTCAAGGCCATCGATGCGATGACCCCCATTGGCCGGGGACAGCGTGAGCTGATTATTGGAGACCGCCAAACCGGAAAGACGGCGGTGGTGATCGATACGATCATCAACCAAAAGGGGGGCGACGTCACCTGTATCTATGTTGCCGTCGGACAGAAGAGATCCACCGTAGCCCAGGTCGTGGACAAGCTCAGACAGTATGGCGCAATGGACTACACCGTGGTTGTATCCGCGAGTGCCTCTGAGCCCGCTCCGCTGCAGTACATAGCTCCCTACAGCGGTTGCACCATAGGAGAGCACATCCGCGACAACGGTGGCCATGCCTTGGTGATCTACGATGACCTCTCCAAGCATGCTGTGGCCTACCGCCAACTCTCGCTGCTCCTTCGTCGGCCTCCCGGACGAGAGGCCTTTCCTGGTGATATCTTCTACCTCCACTCCCGGCTGTTGGAGAGGGCGGCTAAAATGAACGACGCCCTCGGTGGCGGTTCTCTAACGGCTCTGCCCATCATAGAAACCCAGGCTGGGGATGTCTCTGCCTATATCCCTACCAAAGTCATCTCCATCACCGACGGTCAAATCTATCTCGAGACCGATCTCTTTTATTCCGGCGTGCGGCCAGCCATCAACGTGGGGCTCTCGGTTTCCCGAGTGGGGGGTGCTGCACAGATCAAGGCGATGAAGCAGGTAGCCGGAGGATTGCGTCTCGATCTCGCTCAATACCGAGAGATGGCTGCCTTCGCTCAGTTCGGGTCCGACTTGGACCAAGTCACTCAACGGCAGATCGCCAGAGGAAGCCGCCTGGTTGAGATCCTCAAACAGGGACAATACGAACCCCTTCCCGTAGCGAAGCAGATCCTTATTATCTATGTCGGTACCAATGGCTTCGTAGACCACCTACCGGTGGAGGCCATCAAGAAATACGAGGAAGAGCTTATTGCCTTTGTGGAGGCCAAGGCCCCTGACCTATTCGATGAGATCCTGAAGCGACGTGAAATAACCGACGAGATCAAAGGCAAGATCAACAAGATCCTGGAAGATTTCAACGCGAATTTCAAATAATTAAAGTTAAAACCATGGAACCAGGCTGGTCAAAAAGGTCCCAGATGCAAGGCTTCGGCGTAGCTCAGTCGAGCGGCGCGCGACAGACCGACGAGCGGAGGCGTACATGGAAGTACGTTGGAGCGAGGCGGTCCAGCGCAACGCCACAGATGGGCCTTTTTCAACAGTCTGAAAAGCAGTAATGGCAACCCTCAAGGTAATACGTAAGCGTATCAGTTCGGTGCGCAACACCCAGCAGATTACCAAGGCCATGAAAATGGTTTCGGCGGCCAAGTTGCGACGTGCCCAAGAGGCCGCGGAAAGGGCGCGCCCCTATGCGGAGAAGATGGTTGCCCTACTCAAGAATCTATCGTCTCGCACACCCGATGAAACCCATCCGCTGCTAATGGATCGAGAGGAAAATCGAATTGAGCTTATATTACTTACCTCCGATCGCGGCCTTTGCGGTGGTTACAACGCTAATTTGATCCGTACCGCAGAGGGGTTCCTCCGCACCCACACCCCGCAGGGCCAGGTCACCCTCACCGTGGTTGGACGCAAAGGAGCCGATTACTGCCGCCGCCGCAACGTTGAAATCGGCGATCGATACGTGAATATTGGGAACCGCCCGCTGGAGAGTTTGGCCGGCGAGATCGCAGAAAAAACCATAGGCCGTTTTCTAAGGGAGGAATCCGACGGGAGCTATATCCTTTATAGCCGCTTCCAGTCGGCTCTCTCCCAGGTCCCAACCGTGCAGAAACTCATTCCAGTGGCTAAGGGTGACGAGCCCGAGCAGGAGCAAGCCATTGAGTACCTGTTTGAACCCAGTGATCAGGCAGTGCTCTCGAGTCTGTTACCCAAGGTGGTGGAAGTAACCATCTATCGCGCACTCCTGGAAGCGGTTGCCAGCGAGCATGGGGCACGGATGACTGCCATGGAATCCGCCACAACCAACGCCGGGGATATGATCAGCAGTTTGACCTTACAAATGAACCGTGCTCGACAGGCCTCGATAACCAGGGAGCTCTTGGAGGTGGTCTCCACCGCCGAGGCATTGAAGTGATGCACGAAAGGGAGGTTATGAATCTATGAATGTGGGTAAGATCACACAGGTGACCGGAGCCGTGGTGGATGTGGAGTTTTCTGATGGCTCCATACCTCCCATCTACAACGCACTCAAAATCACCAATCCTGCCATCAGCGACCAGGAAGGAAACCTGATTGTGGAGGTAGCCCAACACCTGGGAGAAAATACCGTACGCTGCATTGCGATGGACGGCACAGATGGACTGGTTCGGGGGATGGCTGCCGTGGATACGGGTGAGGGTATTACAGTGCCGGTGGGTGAAGAGACACTAGGACGCATCCTCAACGTGATCGGCGAACCCATCGACGAAGGCCCGCCAATCCAGGCAAAGACCCGCCTTCCCATTCACCGTCCTGCCCCCGCCTTTGCGGATCAGGAAACCCAAGTCCAGGCCTTCGAAACGGGGATCAAAGTAGTCGATCTGCTCGCCCCCTACTCACGCGGCGGAAAGATAGGCCTCTTTGGGGGCGCCGGTGTGGGCAAGACCGTTATCCTGATGGAGCTGATTCATAACGTCGCGTTGAAACACGGCGGCTATTCCGTGTTTGGCGGCGTGGGGGAGAGAACCCGTGAAGGGAACGACCTGTGGCTAGAGATGAAGGAGTCGGGAGTTATCAGCAAGGCGGCGCTGGTCTATGGCCAGATGAGTGAGCCTCCCGGGGCCAGGGCACGTGTCGGCCTCTCAGCCCTCACCTTGGCAGAGTACTTCCGCGATGAAGAGGGAAAAGATGTTCTGCTCTTTATCGATAATATCTTTCGCTTCACCCAGGCCAATTCTGAGGTCTCCACCCTTCTCGGACGCATGCCTTCGGCCGTAGGGTATCAACCGACCTTGTCGACGGACCTGGGAGAATTGGAAGAGCGGATCACTTCAACACGCAAGGGTTCCATTACTTCCGTTCAAGCGATCTACGTCCCTGCGGACGACCTAACTGATCCCGCACCTGCGACGACCTTTGCCCACCTGGACGCCACAACGGTCCTCTCACGCCAGATCGCCGAACTAGGAATTTACCCAGCTGTAGATCCGCTCGATTCCACATCGCGTATTCTGGATCCACGGGTTCTCGGTGAGGAGCATTACCAGGTCGCTCGTCAAATACAGGTTCTCCTACAGCGCTATAAGGACCTCCAGGACATCATCGCAATTCTCGGGATGGACGAGCTATCCGAGGAAGACAGGCTCGTAGTAACCAGGGCGAGA
>JAPUFX010000105.1 GCA_027293415.1 Candidatus Methylomirabilota bacterium | reverse complement strand
GTCTTCCCGCAACTGAGTCGCTCCGCGGTCTACCGGGAGCTGGTGCGCCTGCAGCTCCACCAGCTCAAGGCGCTTCGCCCCCCGAGGCAGCGCCGGCGGGGCAAGTTCCGGGCCTGTCCCCCGGGCTTCCTCCATGTCGATGTGTTCTACCTGCCCCGGCTCGACAGGCAGCGGCGCTACCTCTTCGTCGCCATCGACCGGGCGACCCGGCTGTTGACCACGCAGGTCTCCGACACCCGCGAGACGGCCAGTGCGCTGGCGTTCCTGGCCCACTGCCAGCGGTTCTACCCCTTCCGCCTCTACCGGATCCTCACCGACAACGGCCGGGAGTTCACGCTGCGGACCTACCGGGGCCGAGGGGGGGCGCGGACGCGCCAGCTCCACCCCTTCACGCAGGCCTCTCGGCAGGCCAAGATCCGCCACTCGCTCACGAAGGTCTACCATCCCTGGACGAACGGCCTCGTCGAGCGGGCCGGCAGCACGATCAAGACTGAGACGGTCTATCGGCTCCATTTCGACACGGTCGCGCAGTTGCTCTCGGCGCTCTATGGGTTCGAACGCTACTTCAACTGCCATCGGCCCTACAAGGCGATAGGCGGCAAGACCCCGTCTCAACTGACGCAGGAATGGTATGCCAAAGCACCGCAGCGGTTCCTCCGAGAACCTACCGTGCTGTTCACAACGTGGTGAGACTTGACGGTTAGGAAGTGAAACGGCCATCTAGCTTTCGCTTGAGCGTCAGCAACAGATATTCGGGGAAAGGCCGGCCGGGGTAGCGATAGCGTGGGTGAGGGGCTGGAGAGGTGCCTGGGAAGGGCGCTGAGACCAAGGAAACGGGGTGGCCGAAGGGCTACGGAGAAATTCTATCCGAGGCCTAATCTCCCTTCCCCGTCAATTCAAAACATCGAAAGCCTGACACCTCTTGAGACAGGAGAATAGGAGAAAATTCTTTTTTCTCCACCTCTCCCCTTTCTCCATTTCCCCTTTCCTTTGTGCTTTAGTGACTTTGTGGCAAATCACTTTTGGTTGCGGCTTGCCGCGTTATGGAATTGAAGTCTGACAACCGATCTCTGTTTCCTGCTCCCAATTATGCTAACGTGGCAATACTCTTATATCCCTGTTATATAATAATGCCATGAATACTATTAACGTAATTAAAACATTAGGGGTTGTTGCCAGTGTTGTTCTTCCTTTATTCAACATCCCGCTGATTTTGAAAATCAAAAGAAGGGGTTCTTCAAAGGATTTTTCTCTAACGTGGGCATTGGGAGTTTGGTTTTGCTTTTTACTTATGATGCCCGCGGTATTCATCTCTCACGATATTGTGTTTAAAGTGTTCGGTATAATAAATTTTTTCCTGTTTACCGCTGTTGTTGTTTATGTACTCAAGTATCGCTAATTATGGAGGGGTAATTTTCGGAAATCGGGGTCAGACTGGAATTTTCTGGTAGGTCCTGCTAGAGTGCGGACGACCAGTCACCTGCACGCAGGGGGAGGGACCGGTGCCCAAGGACGCGAGGCTATAGGGCTGCGGAGGGTGTGGTCGGGGAAGTCGGGTCGGCTAAAAACGAAGATGGAACCTACAGCAGAAACCCCAGTCTGACCCCTATTTTGCTCCGAGGTGGGCATTTCCGGGGAGAGGATGTATCCATCTGGCTTGGCGTTGGGGCAGGGAAGCGCTAGGGTGGAGGCATAGCCGGCTCCCGCGCTGGAGAAGCGCCCGGGATGGAGATGATCCAGCGGAAAGATGGGTGGCCGAAGGGAGGCCGGAAAATTTAAAACGAGGGACTAATATTGTATACTGTCCCCACTGATTCTTCGGGACCAGGAAGCGGATGGACCTGCGAACCGTCGAGCAGTGGCTCCGACCGAACGTGAGCTATGATCCGGATGCCGAGAAGGCATAGGAGTCCGAGAAAGCAGAATTAGTCAACAAAAGACTTGACCCCATCCGGACCGAAACGGCTGTGGTTGTGGCCAAGCTCGGTCCGACTGGCAAGTTGGTAATTGTCACGGTGTATGTCGACTAAGATGGCGACCAAGTCCAGAAGGTGTGATATTTGCGGCAAGAGCGGCGCGCAGACTCGGCGCGTC
Source organism: Candidatus Methylomirabilota bacterium (assembly GCA_027293415.1). Taxonomy (NCBI): domain Bacteria; phylum Methylomirabilota (SeqCode); species Candidatus Methylomirabilota bacterium. Next base: position 4,107 of record JAPUFX010000105.1, on the reverse strand, counting down.
ACACGGAGTTACGGCAGCGGCGCGAAGTTGCTGGTTATCGAGAATGTGCCCATCGTGACCTGCCCCAAATGCGGTGAAAGCTACCTAGCTGCCGAGACCCTGCACGAGATCGAGCGAATCAAGCGGCATCGGCGCAGTCTTGCAAAGTCCCGGCCCGTGGCTGTTGCGAGCTTTAGATAGTCGGCTGCCAGGCTTTTCGAGTGGACAGGGGAGGGCAGCAGGGGTACAAGAGAGGCATCGCATGCGACTTGCTTGAGAGTCGGATGGCTGATTTTTGGACGAGCGCTCAACTCTCAACAATCGACTCTCGACACGTACTTGAAATGGAACCGGGCGCATAGTCCCCGGCCCACCTCAGGCACAATCACCGGCGTTTCAGAAGACTCTGACGCCCTCTCGGGAGAGGCACCGCCCCGGCCGGGCGTTTTCGTTCTTACGGGCGCGCACGAGGGGCGTAGGGGACATGCGAGGGCCGCCGGGTTGGAAAGCCAACGAAAAGTCTAGGAGTGAACTAAAGGGGACATAGAGATGAGCGTTGTTCCGGCCCAGGCTTTGCGTAACTTTCTCAGGGCAACCCGAGGCAGGTCGCAGTCCGATATTCTCAAGGAATTCCTCCGTATTCTCATCCATAATAACAATGTATCTGAGTCCGGCTCAATACTGAAAATCGTCCTTCGCGCCAAGTATTGGAACTTTTTAATGACGATAATTTCCTGGTAACGGAAAACTTTCTCCCAAAGAATGAGAATTGGCAGAAAGAGTTTAGGTACGACGAAGGAGTGGCTGGCCTCGCCTTTCGGACTAGGACTACTCAGCACATACCGGATGTTCAAAATTCACCTAAATTTACTACAGCTGCTGGTTCCGTGCCAATCCGAGGTATTATTTGTGTGCCCATTATCCTTGATGAAAAACACGATCCACTGGGAGTAGCTTCATTTCATAATTCTACACTGGACAATCCATTTGACGAGAAGAAAATAAGTTTCATTGAGGTCTACGCCGACACTCTTGGAATCGTTCTCAAATCGATAACAATCATTGAGTCTTCCCCGCGACCTGAAAGGATTTTCATCGTGCACGGACGTGACCGGCGAGCGGTTAATGACCTTGAACTAGAGCTACGCAGACGTGGAGTACAACCTCTCCTCTTGTTTCTTCAGCCTCGTACCGGTGGAACCATAATCGAAATGTTAGAGGGGATTTCGAGTCAATGCAGTGCAGGCTTTGTCCTGATAACACCTGATGACGAAGGACGCCTTGCGGGGTCGGGCGAAGAACTGCAACCGCGTGCACGAGAGAACGTGATTTTTGAAAGTGGACTTTTGGTAGCATGGTTTCGCGATGAACGGCGGGTATGTTTCTTAGTGAAGCGGCCCGTCCGACTACCAAGTGATTTAGGTGGAGTATTTTATCAGGAATTCGACGAAATTGCAGGGTGTATGCTACAGATAGAAGCAGTCCTAACTGAGTGGAAAATCGATTGGAAACCGAGGGGCGTTTCGCCTTGAACGGTCGCTCCACGCAGTTACCATCTGATGCCGCATCGAGTTACAATCCGGCCGGGGCCGGGATACATATATCATTGGGCGTGGCGGTGGGGAAGGGAAGCGATAGGGTGGCAGCATGGCTCGACTCGCTCGCTGGAGAAGCGGTTGGGAAGGGTGCTGAGACCGCGGAAAGGGGGGTGGCCGAAAGGGAGGGTCAGAAACTTCATGGCGGTTGTCATAGAATCCGGAAGGGAATTAGTCAACAAAAGATTTGACCCCATCCCTCAGGCAAGGACACGGAACGGGATCGCTATTGTTTTGCGCATCTCGTGGCTGTCCTGGGCGAGAAGCGGCTCCCCGACATGACCCGGGAGGATGTGCACCAATACATCACCAGGCGCCTGGTCCAGGGGGCGAAGCCGAATACAGTCCAGCGGGAGCTTGTGGTCCTGAAGGCGGCCCTGAACAAGGCCAAGAGCCTGGCGAGAGGCTTCACCGTTCCAGGTTCCGGCAAACCCCGGCAACGCCGATGACATCACCCGGCTACTAGCGCATGCAGGCCCACCCCGGGATCTTTCGTAGGCAATTTCGCCAGTGAAATGTTATGTCAGGTGCTTGACACCCCAGCCTCGGGAGGACATACGTAAGGCCCCATGAGGGAGCTGTATGTATGAAACCGGGGTGAGCATAGGCCCCGGCCCACCTCCGGCACAATCGGGGGGCACCAAACAATCACACACCTTCTCGGGTATAGTAGGGCCCGGGAGGGCGTTTTACTTTGAGGGTGACGGCGAGGAAGGGGAATTCCAGCAGTCCTGCCGATAGGCTGGGGCTAGGCGAATCTTGATGGTGGTTTGGGCAGAAATAGGCTGCGGGCCAGTAGGGCAATAAGCCGCCAGCGTGGCAGTATTTTCCGGAGAGGACCAGCTTGACAACGTCTTGGTACGTAACGGATAATCCAGCACATTTTCGTCGCACGGGAGCCGGAGCGGGACGAGATAGACTGCCAGAAAGCGCAGTGCTTTTGCAGCTCACTTAATAGTCCGGTTAACATCTTAAAAAGAAGTGTTACGATGACAGAAGTGTTAAGAACTCCGGAAGAACGGTTTGTCGATCTCCCGGGTTTTCCTTACGACCCAGTTTACATTGAAGATTTGAAAGGCTTTGAAGGCTTGCGGATGCACTACGTGGATGAAGGCCCTCAAAATGCTGACGACATTTTTCTGTGCCTACACGGCGAACCAACGTGGAGCTACCTTTACCGGAAGATGATCCCAATTTTCACGGCTGCGGGTCATCGGGTGGTAGCTCCGGATTATTTCGGTTTCGGGCGTTCGGACAAGCCACTGGACGAAGCTGTGTATACTTTTGACTTTCATCGTAACGCGCTAATTGCGTTTATTGAATATTTAGATCTCAAGAACATCACCCTTGTTTGCCAGGACTGGGGCGGAATTCTTGGGCTCACTTTGCCCATGGACATGACAGATAGGTTTTCCCGCCTGCTGGTCATGAACACAACCCTCGGTACCGGAGACGTTCAACTTTCCAAAGGATTTCTCGATTGGCGCGCCTGGGTTAGAAAGAATCCTGATATGTCTGCCGGGAGACTGCTGAAGCTATCATGTTCGCATCTGTCGGAGGTAGAATGCGCTGCTTATGACGCCCCATTCCCCGATATCAACTATAAGGCCGGCGTGCGCCGCTTCCCTGAAATGGTTCCTGATCGGCCGGACTCGCCCGGCGCGGAGTTGTCACGCAGAGCACGCGAGTGGCTGCGCAGTAAATGGACCGGACCGGTATTCATGGCCGTCGGGATGAAAGACCCGGTGCTTGGCCCACCGGTGATGCAGGCACTTCGCAATGACATACTGAGCTGTCCCGAACCATATGAACATTCTGAAGCCGGGCATTTTGTACAGGAATGGGGTGAAGAAATCGCCAGAAAAGCGCTGGCGGCCTTTGACAGATAGAGAGTCCCCATTTTTTAAACTCTTTTAAAACTAAAATGATTCAATCATAAATTAAGATTTGTCCCCTTTAGGGCTGCTCGAAAACTACTGATACGCACCGAACAAGTCGCTGGAGGCGACGCGGTAAACCGCGCGCCTCAGCTTCATCGTTAGGCAGTTTCACATTTAATGCGGAAGGGGGCGTTATGACAATCAGAAAGGAGGCAAAGAGCCTTGGTATGCCCTGGGAGAATGAGTACGGTTACTCCCAGGCGGTGAAGGTTGGGGACACTATCTATCTCGCTGGTCAGGTGAGCCATGATGACAAAGGCAATGTCCTAGGCGTTGGGAACATGGAGGTCCTTGACATAGACCGATCGGTCTCTGTTTAACCTGTCACCACAACTCGAAAGGAAGATAAACTATGGCGCCTACATTCACACCAGCCGGACGCTTTGCTGGCAAGAACGTTCTGATTACGGGCGGATCTGGTGGTATCGGCAAAGCGACGGCCGAGCGAATTGTTGCCGAAGGTGGACGCGTGCTGATTACCGGAACGAATGGCGAGAAGCTCGACGCCGTGAAAGCGAAGTTACCCAATGTTGTGACGCTCGTGAACGACGCCGGCGACCCGGCCGCCGCAGAGCGACTCGGTGAGGTCGTGA
>JAPUFX010000104.1 GCA_027293415.1 Candidatus Methylomirabilota bacterium | reverse complement strand
GCGGGACCAGGAGGCCCAAGGTGACAAGGATCATACTGACGCACATGCCAATGGTCTTGCGTCTCACGGTCGCTTCTCCTTTTGGTTAATGGAACCTTGCCCAGGTCACATCCAGCCTTTCTCTTTGTAGTACCGCAGAGCGCCCGGGTGCAGAGGCGCGGAGAGTCCCGTGAGCATATCTTCGGGCTGAATGGACGCGAAGGCAGGATGCATATTGCGGAAGCGATCGAGGTTGTCGAAGACGGTCTTGACGATGTCGTAGACCACCTTTTCGGATACCTCCTCGCTGGTGACAAAGGTCGCCTTCACGCCGTAGGTCGGCACAGCCTTGCCCACACCTTTGTAGATGCCGCCGGGGATGGCCGTCGCAACGTAGTATGGATGATCGGCCACGAGCTTTTTGATACCAGGCGCATCAATGGGGATCATCCGGATCTTCGTATGTCTCGCAAGCTCTATGCCGGCGCCCCAGGGATTGCCCACAGTGTAGAAGAAGGCGTCGATCTTCCCTCTCCGTAGAGCTCGTACGGCCTCATCCACCACCAACTCTCGGTCGGAGATATCGTTCCACCAGTCCTCCATCCCGTAGATCCTGAGGACATCCACGGCGTTTTTCCGAAAGCCCGAGCCTGGATCGCCGATGTTCACCCGCTTGCCGCGGAGGTCGTTGACTGACCTGATGCCGGCATCGGCGCGTGCCACCAGCATGACGGTTTCAGCATGGATGCTGAACACGCTCCGGAGGCCCTCGTACGGCCTGCCCTTCCATTTCCCCTTGCCATTGTACGCCTGCCAGTTGATGTCGGACTGTGCGACGGCAAAGTGGTGCCAGCCTTGGCTCATGGCTTTGATGTTGGTGACTGAGCCGAGGGCCATTTGGCCACTGCAGGTATAGCCCTGACTGCCGAGCTGCTCCTTGACCAGTCTACAGACGCCCACGGCCACCTGATAGTAGATGCCGGTCACGGACCCTCCCCCGATCGCCAAGAACCTTTTCTGTGCGGAATTTGCGGGTCCGGCGGATCCCGCTATCCCCGCGGCGATCACGGCTGCGATAACCAGCGCGAGCGTTTTCTTCTTCACGGGCTACTTCTCACTTTCTGTATCCGTCGTCTGCGAAAGCTCCGTCCGTAATTGTGAACTTACAAGGTGGCAGAATAACAGCATTCGTCAACTGGGGCAAGCCTTCACAGGATTCTCTACGGTTTAGAAGGGCACCTATCCGAATTCAACTAACACCTAGTAATTTTACGAGGTTGCGTGAGGGCGGTTGCGAATAGGGTACGTTTTGGGGTCAGGACAGGTTTGCCGCGTCCTGCACACCCAAGTGTTGGAAGCTATCAAGGTGAAGGGTGGCCTTTAGAGCCAGAAAGCCAATACAAGAACCACGACGAAGGATGCGGGGAAGGCCCATCTGGACCACCGGTCGAGCCTCCTCGCAAGCGCTTCCTTCCCCCGCGCCGCGAGGGCGCCGCTCGTGACCGCCTTCACCAATGCGAGGAATACGAGGATCTGAGAGAGCTGAAGAAAGATATCCGCGCGCGTCGCGTAAGGGACCCGAGGCAAGAGACTTCCAAGCTGGAGATGGAAGAGTACGAGTATCACCATTACGGTCGCCGAGAGACCGACTTGGGCCGCCAGGAGAGTCGGATCGAGCCAAAACACCAACCAGGACATGAAAATAAACATCGTCACCGGAGCGATGATTTTAAAAAGGTAGACGGCGACATAACGCGTGGCTGGAAGTTCATAGCCGAAGCGGACGAGAAAGCGCTTTTGGGGCGAGAAATAAAAGTAGCCCGCCCGAGCCACCCAGGGACCAATGGACCAGTCGGCGATCGAAAGCGTGTCGGCCATACCTGTGGTTGTCTCGTCGACGTCGAATACCATCTCCTCGGGGCCATACTTTGCTGATACGATCGTGATCGGCAATACCTGGCGATCAAAAGGAAAATCACGGAGATTCAGGGGCGAGGAAAGATCCCCGTGAAATCTCTGCGCGTAGGTTACATTTCCCTGTGAGTCGATGTCGACAGTATCCGCCCATTGGTGGGAAAGATCCGCATGGTGGAGGAACAGGACGGCAGGGTGCCATACGTCGCCGAGCCCGAGCTTGCAATGGGCGACCGAGACACCGAGGGATTTGTCGACCAGGCGAGGGTCCTTCCACCGCAGCCCCAGAATAAAGTCTACGGTGAAGGATTGCGTGGCATCATTGATGCTTACGATGTCGAGAACATAGGCCCCCACCAGGACGCGGGTAATGCTCCCCTGTGGGTCGGGGCGCGTGGCAGCAATACCGGGAGGGACAGCACAAGACTTTATCTTTGTCGCCGCCGGTTGAGCCTTCGCGGCGACCGGAACGACCAACATGAGCGACACAATGAGCCGGAGCAACCAACGCACGGCGAACTCCTTTCTGACCCCAACGCCGATCCTCCAAGCGAATGACTGCCAGCTCCTCGCGTGTGTATCGTATCAAACTTCGTAGGCGGTCACCCGAAGCAGCTTCAGGGTCGGTAGCCTACTTCATCTCAGGCATCATTTCAAGATTCACAACCTGATGCGATGAAAGAGGAGGGGGGTCAAGCATCCGCGCTCTGTCGATGGAAATAGCTCCTTGCGTCCATATACAACGGCGGGGGGCAAAATCCATATACGACGGCACGGTTCTTTAACAACCACCCGTCATTTATGGTCTCAGGGGGCGTCAGCCGTTGCTACCACGCTGCTACCAGAACCCCCCGTACTAGGGGCACCCAAGAGCACCATCGAACGGTTGTCTTGGTCTCAATGAAGCGAGATTAGGTTCGCGGGCGAGAGAGGTCCGGTAAGCGTAAGCACTAGGCTCGGGTCCACTTCTACACCCCCCTCCTTTCATTGGTATTCCTGGCCTGCCTTTCTTCCCCCCATTACTGTCTTTCTGGCCTCCTGCTCGTACATCACGCTCATCACCAGTTCTTCGAAGGTGACGACTTGTCGCGGATCGAGTTTCTCGGCCATGGCTTACTTCCTCCTACGGTGCGCTCCAGATGACCTTTCCGGCCTTGGCCAGCCTTCAACTGGGGCTTCGAGTGGGGATCATGCCGGTAGCACGGTGGTAGCAGGGGCATGGAAGGACTTGATTTGCGGGGGCTGGTTGTTGGGGATCTGATTACCAATCAGCAGGTCCAAATCAGAATTCCCGCAACAATCTCCCCGCACC
>JAPUFX010000103.1 GCA_027293415.1 Candidatus Methylomirabilota bacterium | reverse complement strand
GCGAGCCGCGTAGCCAGATCGAACTGCCGCTCGAGCCGCGCCGGCTCCACGACAATGGTATTGAACGTACCTTTGAGCAGCTCAACAAATGCACGCCGGGGCGAAAGCGAGCGAATTCTGATCCGTGGACTGCGTGAGCTTGCTTGTGGTGGTGTGAGCACATAGATCGCCCTCAGAGGCAAGGGTTTCCGCCTGTACCTATTGCCATTCTGATCCAGTGGTATCACCATCTTGGACGTCTCACTATTCATTGGGGTGCCGTTCACCCGCTCTCCAAGCAAGCTCCTGGCAATGTCCGGAAAGAGCTTGATCCGTGGGGGACCTGGATAGGCCGCGAATCGATTCCCCTCTTCCTTGAGGACAAGGAGATCATCGGTCAGCAAGGGATACCCTGCCTGCAGGAAGGCGGCCCCGAGGCTCGATTTCCCATACCCACTGTCACCGAGAAACGCCACCGCCTTCCCATCGATAACCACGGTAGTCGAATGGAGTGGCTCGATTCCCCTCTTCACCAGAGCAAAGGAGAGGACCTGACCGATGAGATAGGTCTGAAACGATTCCGGAGAGGCGCATTCGAGCTCACGGCAGGCGATCCGGCAGCCGTCTGGTAGAATCAGGAACTCGAAGAGTCGGGACCATCGAAGATAGTCCGATCCGTCCGGGAGGTGAACATGGCGGAACCAGTCCTCCCGATCCGATCGTTTCTCGGCCTCCCGGGATGCCTCTGAAAAGACAGCGGGCGTGGCCTCGAAAAACTCGACGTCAGCAAGATCCGGCGTCGGCCTCTCATGGCCGGGGAGCGGCCAGTGGCTCTTCAGGCAAATGCCGTAGATACGGTAGACACGCGGAGAGCGTCCGCTTGAGCGCATCACTGCCACACCTGTCGGTCAGCCCGCCGGACCAGATTGCCTTGATGCTGGCTTTGCCGCGTCAGCTTTGGTGCCCCCCTTTGCCATCGTGAGGTGGCGAAGGTCCCCATACATAACTAGGCGTGGTCGGCGGTAACTCTTCTTCTTTGCCCGTGCTGTCTTCGACTTCATTTCGTGCCCCCTAGTGCTGTCGCCTTCGGCAAGCCCTCAGGCGATGTTGAACTTCTTTGTCCGCCATTGTTCTCCCCAAAAAAGACCTGAAGCCACAGCTCCAATCCTAGTAAATCTGAGAGGCTCCACGCGGTGTCAGCACTGGATCCTCCCAGCCGATCCTTCACGCGGACGAGTTCTCCGGTCATCACGTCCCGACTCACGTACCCCGCACTGATGGCCATCGCGTCGGGCCGAAGACAATCCACCGCTTGCGCATAGTCCCGCTCCATGCCTTCATTGACGAGATGGGTGAAGTCCGCCTTCCATGTCCGGCGGGCAATCGCCTCCGGGAGCACATCCCGAAGGCCCTCTCGGAGGAGCACCTTAGGAACTCCTCCCCAGGTCTGGATCTCCCCCGGGATCCTCATCAGAAACAAGACAAGGTCCCGGTCTAGAAAAGGAATAGCCATCTCGAGACCATGCATGGCAGCCACCTTGTTGTTCCACTCCATGCACATGACATGTCGGCCTGATCTGGACTGCTCGTACAGGGAGCGGGCATGGGCGGTGGGGAACGCCCTCACGTGCGGGAGAGCAGTGGATGCGTACCGCCGCGCCCGTCTGCGAAGCGCCTCCGTATACCATGGGCGATCCGGCTTGAGTCGTAGGGAACGAATCAGAGACACCAGCGGGCTGGGGAGTGAATACTTGGCGAGGTCCATGGAAAACCGTTTCCGGAAGCATCCGGCGTTCAAATCGGTGAACCAGCGAGGAAACTCCGTGAGGTGTGCGGCAATTTCGCTCCACGCCAAGCGATAAAAAAGGTCGATGAGGTATGCCTGGTCGAACAATAGTTGGTCTGCCCAATGGCCCGTGAGCACGACCCGTGCTCCTAGGCGGCGGACCATAGAGAGAAAGGCATGGGTGGTGCTCCACATCTCATCCAAGAAGGGAGCCTCAACGTGCCACACCGCCTCTCTCGACCCATTCAGAAACCCCCCACGGCTCGTGGGCAGTCTAATGATCGGAACCCCGTATTGCCGCTCGATCTCGCTCAGAAACCCTGATTCGTCAGATGGGGACCCGGCAGGGGAAGTGTAAGAAGCCCCCAAGATGTGCGGCCATGCGACTGTATTTTGCCGTTTGATGGTTTCGGCAAGGCAGAAGATAGAGGAAGAGTCCAACCCGCCGCTCAGGGAAACCGCAACGGGACATGTGCTTCGCAAACGTCGCTTAACGGCCCGATCGAAGTGGTCGCGGAAGGCCTCGGCGTACTCCGCGAAGGATTTGAGATGGATAGCTGGGGAGGGATCGAAATCCCAGTATCGTCGAATCACGGAACCCTGCGGGGAGCAAATTGCGGTATGGGCGGGGAGCAGACTCTGCACCCCCTCAAAAAAGGTCATCCCTCGCGTCTCCTGATGTCGACCAAGAAGGAAGAGGGCGAGGACATCGTCGTTGGGCCGAGAGGACACCTGGGGATGAGCCAAGAGGGCCTTGATCTCTGAGGCGAAAAGGAACGTATCGGCGGTCCGGCAATAGTAAAGGGGACGAATGCCGATGGCGTCCCGGGCTAACAGGAGCTGCTGCCGGTTAGGGTCAAAGAGTCCGAGCGCGAAGTCCCCTGCCAGTCGTTCCGGCAGACGGTCCCCGAAGGCCTCATAGGCGGCGAGGATAAGAGCGGGGTCAGGCGAAGAGGAAGAAACCGGGTAGGAGTCATTGAGACTCGCAA
>JAPUFX010000102.1 GCA_027293415.1 Candidatus Methylomirabilota bacterium | reverse complement strand
GCAAGGCTAAACCCCGCCTCGCCTCGCAGTCCTTTAGATCGATCTCGCTGTCCAGCCATAGCGGGCCACGTAGGTCACGAAGGTGATGGTTTGGCTCCCCCGCTCCTGCCACGTCACGGTGACGGTGACCCGCAGGAGGTCGGGCAACCCCGGCACTGTCGCGACGGCAATGGTGCCTCTGCCCTGCGGGAGGGCACCGCTCGGACTCGCAGGGGCGATGTTGTTGGTCCACTGGGTGAAGTGAGCGAGGACGGATGCAGGAAGACCGCTCGGTGGTTCATTCCGCGTGTCCAGGTCGTGATACTTGAACACGGTGCCAAAGGGCTCGGTTCGAATTCTCTCGATCATTGCCTGGGCCAGGGAGGAGGCCTGGCTCATGTGCCCCCCGTATTGGATATTCTGTAAGGCCGTGGGAAAGAGGCCCACGACCCCGAGGATCCCCACCGTGATGATGACGGTTGCCAGCAGAACCTCGGGCAGGGTAAGGCCCGCCATGCCGCGAAGCGGATTCCTCATGGACAGTCCCCCACCTTGCACACCCTGACGCGGCCAGAAGGCGCGGCCACCACCTGGAAGCTTCCCGTCTCGTTGGTCAACGTAGTGGTGCCGCCGTTGACTCCCCCTCTCGCCTCAAAAGTGAACTTGCCCCCCGCATTGTCGCTGATCGCTATCCCATCGGGGAGATCGGCCCGCACCACATCCAGCTTCCATAAGGGTGCCTCTTCTCGCTCCAAGAGATAACCTCCCTTGGGGACCGGACTGTCGCAGCCTGAAAGACAGATGCGGTGCCGCACTTGGGTGGTGACCGCCTTCTGGCGGGCCAGGCGCAGGTCTCCCGCGAGCTCCCAGGCCGCCACCCGAAGCCGGTAAGACTCGATGACCCCGAGGAACCAGGGCATAGCCACCCCCGCCATAACCACCAAGAGGGTGACGATTATCAGGATCTCTATGAGGGTGACCCCTCGCTGGCCTCCACGCACCGGAAGACCTCTATGGGATCGGCGGGAACGAGTATTCCTTTCCCTCTTCCAAGATATGACACTCCGGGACAAGCTGCTTGAGCTCCTCAGCGATCTCTGAGACGTATGGGGGTTTCATGTGGTAGACATAGACGCTCGCCTTCACATCGCCCTTGGCAAGCTCCCCCTTCAGACCCTGAGGTGTGAGATGTCCGCTCAGGTCGGCCAGGTGCTGCAGCCGGTTGGGAAAACTGGTCCCGATCATGACCGCCCGTAAATTCGGCATCCCCTTCACCATGTGCCAGACCGCCTCCGTGGGACCGGTATCTCCGAGGTGCAACAGAGTCCCGAAATCCCCCTCGAGGAGATAGCCGAGGCTGACCACCGTATGCGAGAGACGGATTGGGGTAACCCGGAAATGGCCGAGAGGGGTCGCCGTGCCCTCGGAGATGGCCCGGAAATCGAGGATCGGCATATGGGAGTTGGGGATTTCGGTAAAGTCGGGCCACAATACGTTATTGAGCAGCGATGTCTTGAGTGCCTCGAGGACCGGCTCGATACTGTAAACGGAAATTGGTCGGTCGCGCCGCCCAAATACGTTGTCCGCCAGGTGGCAGAGCCCCCGGACGTGATCCAAGTGAGAGTGGGTCAGGAGGACCGACTCGATCTTCAACTGAGCCGGAATCTCCAGGACAGCACACACTGACCCCGCATCGATGAGCACGGTATCATCCACGAGGAAGCTAGAGAGGTGATACCCCGGGGCCTCACCTCCAGAGCATCCAAGAACCCGGTACCTCATGGAATCCCCTCGGATACCCGTTGGACGGACATAATACCCCTTTGCTCCCCAGCCCCCTTTTGCAGAACCCACAACGCTGCCGAGCTAATCCGTCCCTGCCGATAGGCGCGGAGAAAAGCCTCGACCACATCCAGGTCAAATTGTGTCCCGGCGCCTCGTTCGATCTCGTTGGCGGCCGCCTCGTCGCTCAATCGTGGCCGATATGGGCGGTCAGTGGTTATCGCATCGAACGTATCGGCAACGGCGATCACCCGGGACGCCAGAGGGATTTCTTCTCCCTTCAAGCCCTCTGGATACCCCAGTCCATCGCAGCGCTCCTGGTGATACCGCACAGCCGGGATCACCGCTTCGAGTTGCTTAATATGAGCGAGGATCTCCGCCCCGATTTCTGGATGCTCGCGGATGTGGGCCATCTCTTCTGGGGAGAGCGGCCCGTGCTTTTGCAGGACCCCGTCCCGGATGCCGATCTTCCCCACATCGTGGAGGATGGCAGAGAGATGGATGGTTTCCATCTCCTCGACACTTAAGCCTAATTCTTCTCCGAGGATCAGGGAGACCTCGACAACACGCCGTACGTGGCCCCCCGTATACGGATCCCGCTTCTCGATTGCCTCGGCCAGTGTCGCCACCGTGCCGAAAAAGGTCGTCTTCACTTCTTCATAGAGCCGAGAGTTTTCGATGGCGATACCAACCTGGCGGGCCAGGGATTCAAATAGGCGCTGATCCTCGACCGTGAAAGGGCGAGCGCTTAACCGATTAATTGCCTGAAGGACCCCGATGATCCGATTCCGGCTCTTGAGGGGTACGCAGATCATGTTCCGCGTTGTGAAATGCGTACGGACGTCGACCCGGCGGAGAAAGCGGGCATCGCGGTCCACACTGTTTACGACGGCTGGTTTTCCCGTTTTGGCAACCCACCCGGCGATTCCCTCTCCGACTTTGAGCCGGACCTCCTTCACCTCTCCCCCCCGCTCTCCTAAAGCCACCTCAAAGACCATTTCGTCACCGTCTTCGTTCAGGAGGAGGAGAGACCCAACTTCGCACTCCATGAGACGGGTAGCGGCCTCGACCGTACGCCTCAGGACCTCCGAGAACTGCAGGGTGGAGTTCAAGATGGCACTCAGCTCCATGAGAGTTGAAAATTGCCCTACCTGTTTTGACGCCTCAGAATAGAGCCTGGCATTCTCCATGACCATCCCGAGCTGGTGCCCTACGGTCGTGAGAAGCTCTGCGTCCTGGAGGTGGAAGGGAGGGGCTGACGGTGGGCGGAGCAACTCGAGCAAACCAATCATGCGTCCGGAGATCTGCAGAGGGATGACAAGAAGAGACGCTCGGCCTCCCTTGAAGCGTGGCATCTCCCAGCCAGGTGGCGGGGCCGTCAGCGTTTTGAGGAGTGTGGTCCGGCCACCCGTGAAGATCTGCCTGCGGTAGCCCTGTTTGAGGGAGACATTTCCAAGAGGCATCGCAGACCCGTTTTTTGCCCCCTGGATTCCGAAGAGAACCCTCTTCTCGTCCGGATTGATCAGGAGTAGGGACCCATGATCGGCAGCCACCGCATCGAGAACCATCTCGAGAAGGACAGGGAAAAGAGAGCCGAGTTCCAAAGTAGAGGTGGAGACCCGCCGGATCCCTTGGAGAAGTCTGACCCGGAGTTCCTGGGCCCCGATGTGGTTCTCCAAGGCGGTGATCTGCTCTTGCTGATGGTTGATCTGCCGCTGGTAGAGGGTGAGGAGCCGTCGTATCGTCCCTTGGGATTCCCGCCCTGTCCTTCGGACCTGTTGATGCTTACGCACCTCTCCTCCTACTGTACGGCCTGCTTCAAGGCTCGGACAAATCCGGCCACTTCCTTGACCATACCTGGCTTTCCGCGGCCTCGCTCGATACGCTCGACGATGGCCGATCCAACGATCACCCCATCGGCGAGCCGAGCCACCGTGGACGCCTGCGCGGGTGTGCTGATGCCAAAGCCAACGGCAATAGGCTTGTCGGTCAACCGTCGGAGGCGATTGAGGGAGCCTTCGAGACCTGCCTCAACGGTATCCCTCGCCCCCGTCACCCCCTTCAGGGAAACGTAGTAAATGTATCCTCGAGAACACTCCACGATCTGGCGGAGTCGGGCATCGGTACTCGTAGGTGCCGCCAGGAAAATCGTATGAATCCCCGAAGCTTCACAACACCTCGGAATCTCTTGCGCCTCTTCAGGAGGTAAGTCTGGGATGACAACTCCATCCACCCCCACACTACCCGCCCGTGTCGCAAACTCTTGAGCACCCATGCGAAGGATCGGATTGACGTAACTCATGAGGATCACAGGGATTTGGGAACGCACACGGATCCGGTCCACCAAGGCGATAACCCCTTTGAGTGTGACTCCGTGTTCGAGGGCCCGTTGACTAGCTCGCTGAATCGTAGTCCCGTCGGCCAGGGGGTCGGAAAAGGGGACACCGAGCTCGAGCAGATCTGCCCCTGCTTCCTCAAAGGCCCAGACCATTTCCTGGGTGGTCGCGAAATCCGGATCCCCTGCGGTGATGAAGGGTATTAAGGCCTTTCGTTTGCTCGCCCGGATTTCCTGAAAGCGTTGATCGATCCGATTCATCACTTTTGTTTGCGTTTCGCGTTCAGGCCTCGTGGCTGCCCATTTGGAAGGGCCCGACCTGCTCTTTGTCACCTGCTGCTCGTGAAGCATCAATTAACCCAGACACGAGCTCAACGTCCTTGTCACCCCGGCCAGAAAGATTGATCAGCAGCGTGCTGTCCGCTCCCATCTCCGGAGCTAGTTTGGTCGCGTAGGCAATCGCGTGGGCACATTCAAGGGCCGGGATGATGCCTTCCAGGCCCGCAAGGAGTCGGAATCCCTCGAGGGCCTCCTGGTCGCTCACATAAACATACTCTGCGCGGCCAATCTCCCTCAGGTAGGTGTGCTCGGGTCCCACCGCGGGGTAGTCGAGGCCCGCCGATACACTATGGGTGGTTCGGATCTGGCCATTCTCGTCTTGGAGAACGTAACTCAGGGTCCCGTGAAGGACCCCGGGTTCTCCGGCGGCGAAGCGAGCAGCATGCTTTCCCGATTCGATTCCTAACCCTCCCGCCTCGACCCCGATCATCCGGACATCGCTATCCTCGATGAACGGATAAAACAGGCCAATGGCGTTCGAGCCCCCGCCCACACAGGCGAGCAGCGTATCAGGAAGGTGTCCCTCTGCCTCCAGCATCTGGGCCCGGGCTTCACGGCCGATCACCGACTGAAAATCGCGCACCATCATGGGGAAGGGGTGAGGCCCGAGGGCAGACCCTAGGACATAGTGAGTGTGATCGACATTCGTGACCCAGTCCCGCATCGCCTCGTTGATGGCGTCTTTTAACGTCCGACTTCCCGCTTCCACCGGCCTCACCTCGGCCCCCAGGAGCCGCATCCGAAACACGTTGAGGGCCTGCCGTTGCATGTCTTCGGTCCCCATGTAGATCTGGCATTCAAGGCCAAAAAGGGCTGTTGCCGTCGCCGTCGCCACCCCGTGTTGTCCTGCTCCTGTTTCCGCAATCACTCTCCGCTTTCCCATCCGGCAGGTCAGCAGCACCTGTCCGAGGGTGTTATTAATTTTATGGGCGCCAGTATGGCAGAGGTCTTCCCTTTTGAGATAGATCTTTGCTCCGCCTAGCTTCTCTGTGAGACGCCGGGCAAGGTAGAGGGGAGTGGGCCTGCCCGCGTATCTTTGCAAATAATAGTCCAATTCCGCCTGAAACCCTGGATCTTGTTGGGCCTCGCGGTATGCCCGCTCGAGATCCTCAAGGGGTCCCATCAAGGTTTCGGGAACGTACCGTCCCCCATATCGGCCAAAATGTCCGCTAGGATCTGGAAAGTGCCAGCTCATCCTTCCTCCCTCACGCGTGCTACAAAATCCCGAACTTTCTGAGGATCTTTGCGGCCTGGTTCCACCTCCACACCGCTTGAAACATCTACACCATGCGGACCGACCTTCCGAATCACCTGTGCCACGTTTCCTGGGGTGAGGCCTCCAGAGACAATCACATGTCCGAAGGCTTTTGCGCGTGTCGCTAGCTCAAGAGGAAACGTTTTACCGGTCCCTCCTACTCTTTCCTCAACAAAAGTGTCTAGTAGATACGCCTGGACACGATATGCCTGAAGGTCCGGAAGACCTTGGCCCCCGCCGACGCGAAAGGCCTTAATGACCGATCCTGTGAGGGAACGGCAATATTCCGGAGACTCGAGACCGTGAAGCTGGATTGTCAGGAAGCCACAGTGGTGCATGAGACGCTCGACTTCCTCGATGGGGTGATCGGCAAAGACCCCCACCGGGGTGATCCAGGGCGAAAGATCTTTGATGATTCCCCGAGCCGTGTCCGAATCGACGTACCGGGGGGTGTCCGGGACGAAAATAAACCCGAGGGCATCGGCGCCCGCTTCGGCTGCGAGCTCCGCATCCCTCCTGTTGGTTATGCCACAGATTTTAACGCGAACCCTCATGCTCCGTCCCCAAGAGTTCTCGGGCCTTCGCCGCTACATCTCGGGCTCGGAGCAGTCCCTCCCCGACTAAGATGGCATCTACCCCGGCCGCCTCGAGGCGACGAACTTCCGTTCGGTCAGTGATGCCGCTCTCGCTGACCACTACCCGATCTGGCGGAATTTCCGGGAGCAACAGGAAAGTCGTTTCGAGAGACACATGAAAGGTCTTAAGGTCCCGATTATTTATTCCCACGATGGGCGCCTTGGCGGCCACAGCTCTATGGAGCTCCTCCGAATTGTGAACCTCGGTAAAGGGATGCAGTCCCAGTTCCTGCGAGAGGCCTAAAAGGTCCTGCAGCGGCTGGGTGTCCAAGAGAGCTGCGATCAGAAGGATAGCATCGGCGCCGGACCTACGGGTCTCGTATACCTGGTACGGATCGAGGATAAAGTCCTTGCGCAGGATCGGAAGGGAGACGATCGCCTTCACTTGTGCCAGATCGTGGAGACTCCCCCGGAAAAAGGGTTCGTCGGTGAGAACGGAAAGTGCCACCGCCCCGGCCCCCGAATAGGCGTGCACGATCTGCTCGAGGTTGAAATCCTGGCGAATGATCCCCTGCGACGGAGATGCACGCTTCACTTCAGCGATCAACCGGATTCCCCCACCCCGTGACCGGCGTTGGAGGGCATGGTGAAAGTCGCGTGGGGGCGGAAGATCTTGAATCTGAGCCTGGAGATCTCGGAGCGGGACCGTTGCCTTTCGGGAGGCTACTTCTTCTCGCTTTGCTTCTACGATCCTTTCCAGAATCATTCTCACCCTCGGCCGTTCCTATGGGCCATCACCGATCAGCTGTCAGTAGTCAGCTCAGCGCTCCTCGGTGCCAATTCCTGCTTGCTGATACATGACTCCTTATGGCTGATTGTGTACAGTTCCGCCTTCTTGGTGACAGAAGGCTACCACCTTCTCCAATTTTGTCCAGGCAGCTCCGCTATCTATAGAGTGTTCTGCAGCTGCGATCCCGCCCTGAATATTTTGCGCTCCCCCGCCAGCTGCTATGGCGGCAGCCGCGTTCACGAGAACGATGTCCCGTTTAGGCCCGCGGGCCCCTTGAAGGATCTTTCGTATGACCTCCGCGTTTGTGGTCGCATCACCCCCCTGGAGGTCCAACAGCGTTCCTCGGGGAATTCCAAAGTCCTCCGGCTGAACGTAAAAGGTTCGGATCCGTCCCTCTACCACCTCGGAGATTTTGGTCTCCCCGACAGTAGAGATCTCGTCGAGGCCCTCCTTCCCATGAACGACAAAGGCCCGGTAGCAACCCAGCTCTCTTAAAACGTCGGCCAAAATATCAGTGAGGCCTGCCTCAGAGACTCCGATCACCTGAGCAGAGGCCCCGGCAGGATTGGTGAGCGGGCCAAGGATATTGAACAGGGTCCGGATCCGGATCCGGCGGCGAGTCGACATCACATGCTTCATCGCCTGGTGAAGCAGGGGCGCAAAAAGAAATCCGATCCCGACCTCATCGATGCATCGGCCTACCCGCTCGGCGGGGAGATCGAGGGAGATACCTAGTGCTTCGATGACGTCGGCGCTGCCGCACAACCCGAAGATAGAGCGGTTGCCATGCTTGGCAACTGGAATCCCTGCCCCACTAGCCACAAATGCGGCTGCCGTGGAGATATTGAAAGTTCCTTTCGCGTCTCCCCCCGTCCCGCAGGTATCCACGAGCATCCGATCGCCGGGACGGGGGGCGGCCCGACCCCCTGAGTACCGAGTGTGAACAGCGGTCACTTTTCCCCGCATAACCTGGACAAAGCCGCAGAGCTCCTCCACCGTTTCACCCTTCATCCGCATAGCGGTGAGGAAGGCCGCAATTTCGGCATCGGATGCGCGACCGGTCATAAGAAACTCCATGACCATGTAGGCCTCATCCCGGCTGAGATCCTGCCGCCCAACCACCTTCTGGAGTACCTCAACGATCATCGCATCAGCCATCCAGCAGTTCGCAATCAGTAATCAGCTGCTCGTCCGTTGACTCCGGTGCTGAAAAGTGACTGCTTCACAGCCTGAGGAGATTCCTGAGAAGGTCCTTCCCAACAGCGGTCAGGATCGACTCGGGGTGGAACTGGACTCCCTCTACCAAGTGGTCCTTGTGGCGAAGCCCCATCACCTCACCTTCGGTAGTTTCTGCCGAAACCTCCAGGCAGGCGGGAAGGCTCTCTCGCTCGACCAGCAGGCTATGGTAGCGGGTCGCCTCGAAGGGATTCGGAAGATCCCGAAAGAGGGTTCGCCCGTCATGGTGGATCGGAGAGGTTTTCCCGTGCATGAGGCGTCCGGCCCGAACGATCCTTCCGCCAAAGGCCGCCCCTATGCACTGGTGTCCTAAACAGACCCCCAGGATGGGAATGCAGCCAGCAAAGTGACTGATGATTCCGCAAGAAACCCCTGCCTCCTTTGGGGTGCAGGGACCGGGAGAAATAACGATCCGGGCAGGTCGGAGCTCCTCCACCTCTTTCAGAGTAATCTTGTCATTCCGGACCACCCGGACTTTTTCACCGAGCTCCCCGAGGTATTGAACCAGGTTGAACGTGAACGAGTCGTAATTGTCAATTACCAGGATCATGTTGGTTCACAGTTCACGGTTCACATTTTACGGTCTATGGTCCAACGTCCAATGTCGAAAAGCAACGAGCTACGCGCTACGCCGGTCGTCGGACTTCGGCGAGCTCCCTTCGGGTCTGAGCCTCAGGGTCGAAGACAGTCGGGCCGTCAACGCTCATCAGATCACGGGCGAACTGTCCAGGCCTCCCTCCGTCATCTCGATCGCCCGAAGCATGGCCGCCGCCTTGTTCAAGGTCTCCTGGTACTCCCGCTCCGGTTCCGAGTCGGCCACAATCCCAGCTCCCACCTGGATCCAGGCCCGTTCTTTGGCGAACAGGATTGTCCGGATGGTAATGCAGATATCCATATTACCTGAAAAGCTAACGTAGCCGATCGCCCCTGCGTATGGACCTCGCCTGACCGGTTCTTGTTCTTCGATGATCTCCATGGCGCGGATCTTCGGAGCCCCCGTTACCGTCCCGGCCGGGAACGACGCTCGGAGTAAATCAAAGACGTCCCGGCCTTCCGCGAGTTGGCCCCGAACATTTGATACGATATGCATCACATGCGAGTAGCGCTCGATCACCATGAGCTCGTTCACCTTTACGCTCCCCGGCACCGCGACGCGGCCCACATCGTTACGCCCAAGATCCACTAACATAATATGCTCCGCCCGTTCCTTGGGGTCCCCTAAGAGCTCCGCTTCCAGGACACGGTCTTCGGTTTCGTCCCGGCCCCGTGGCCTGGTCCCCGCAATGGGGCGAAGGTCGATTTCCCCCTCTGCTAACCGGACCAAGACCTCAGGGGAGCTTCCTGCCAGCGAGAGATCTCCCAAGCGCAGAAAGTACATGTAGGGCGAGGGATTAACGATCCTCAGAGCCCGATAGACGTCAAAGGGTTGAGCAACTGTCTTCACCTCAAGCCGCTGCGAGAGGACTGCCTGGATAATATCCCCCGCCTCCACATAATCCTTGCATCTGCGGACTGCCTGGCAGAATTCCTCACGGGTAAAGGTCGACTTCACCTCAGACGATCGGGACGGCAGCGGAGCGATCATCGCCCGATCCAGAGGCTTGCATAGATCAGCGACCAGCGCTTCGATCTTTGAGAGAGCAAGATCGTAAGCGGCGTCTACCGTACTCGACGCTGTGTCCGGTACAAAAGCATTGGATACGACCTGAATCCGCTGACTCAGGTTGTCAAAAATGAGTAGTGTATCCGTGAGAAGGAACAGGGCATCGGGTAGCGCCAGATCGTCCTTGGCGAGGTCAGGCAGGGCCTCGAAAAAGCGGACCGCGTCATAGGCGAGATACCCGACCATGCCGCCGAAGAACCGGGGAAGACCGTCCACTTTTACAGGTCGATAAACGCTGAGTACTTCCTTCACGAGATCCAAGGGATCCGTGACGATTCTCTTCTCTGGCGGTGAGCCAGATCGCAGTATCTCCCCCTCCCGTCCCTTACTTCGGATCACCAAAGAGGGGTTGCGACCCAAGAAGCTATAGCGGGCCCACTTCTCTCCTCCCTGGACACTCTCGAGCAGAAAAGCATACTTCCCCCCTCCGATCTTCAAAAAGGCCGAAACCGCCGTCTCAGTATCGGCCAGAACCTCCCGATAGACCGGGATGAGATTCCCGATTCGGGTTTTTGCCTTAAACTGCTCACGGGACGGGTAATACATAGTAAAAACCTCGAGAGAGTGAACGATAACCTAGCATAAATAAAAGGAAATGTCAAGACCCATTCCGCTCCAGGTCTTGCGTACTTCGCACACAAACTAGTCGAGGTTGATGGCAAGGGTGCGAACACAAACATTTTGGGGGAAAGTCTGGTCCGCAACTGACCGACGAAATCAGTCGAGGTGGGCGCCGATTTTTGACTGGATCACTCCGCGGGGAACTGCTCCAATCACCTGATCAACCCGCTCACCCCCCCTGAAAAACAGGAGGGTCGGGATGCTCCGAATGCCAAGGCGAGCCGCCGTCTGGGGGTTTTCATCAACATTCAGCTTCGCGATTGTCACTTTCCCGGCGTACTCCTGGGCCAGCTCTTCAAGAATGGGTGCAATCATGCGGCAGGGGGCACACCACTCCGCCCAAAAATCGACGATCGTGAGCCCCTGACCGTCAACTACCCTTTGCTTGAAATCTGCATCGGTTACCTGTACAACGTTCTCGGTTGCCATGTTTTCCCCCTGAATGAATTATCTTATCTACGCATTTGTGGTTGGAAGCCGATGATATCCCCAGGTTCCCTTTCCTGTCAAGACTCTGTAATCTTTCAACATGTCCTGAAGCACGAAACCGGTGGTAGCTCCTTAAACGTGTTCGAAGAGACCCGAGGCAAATGAAACGTCCGGTT
The DNA here is from genome assembly GCA_027293415.1 of Candidatus Methylomirabilota bacterium. NCBI lineage: Bacteria > Methylomirabilota (SeqCode) > Candidatus Methylomirabilota bacterium. Next base: position 71,986 of record JAPUFX010000102.1, on the reverse strand, counting down.
CACACGCGCATTTCCTGTGTTAGGAGGATTCATAGCATCTCACAGATCTGGACAACACGCAAAATACAGCTGTAGAATCTGGAATTGGGCGTATGCCGTGCTGCCGACGTCTGGGGAACCCTAACGAGAACAGGCGGTTTTCGGTGTTCCATCCTTGAGGTCTACTGGTGCGGATCAAGACTGCTCATAAGATTTTGATTTCCAGCGCCATTGTATTCTTTATATTCTTTGGGATCTGGGAGTTAAAAGATTATGCCAAGACGGGGGAGATAGGAGCCCTCGGAATTGGTCTCCTCTCGGTGCTGGTCGCGGTCGGCTTTGTCATCTACTTCCGCTCGCTCACATGCAAAGACTTTTAACCTTAAGGGAGTAATCTCATGCCCGTGGGACGGTACCAGAAAGACCGGGAAACGGATTGGTGGTTGCATGAGGTCGAAAGGAGGCTCGGCCATCGCTTCCGCAGGCCCGGTTTGCTGCGTGCTGCGCTTACGCACCCCTCGGTGGGTGCAGAGGGGAGGACCTTCGAACGTCTGGAGTTTTTGGGTGATGCGATCCTTACGTTTTTCCTTGGCCTGCATTTGTACCAGAGCCATCCCGATCTCGCTCCAGGCAGACTCACCCGACTTCGCGCCAGTGTGGTGAATCGCACGACCTTAGCGCGCGCAGCGACTCAACTAGGGCTACCCACACTGCTCCGGCTTGGCAAGGGGGAGGAGCCGGGGGGCCGCGAGCGAATTTCGGTGCGTGCCGCAGCTTTTGAAGCAGTCGTGGCCGCTCTCTATCTCGATCGAGGGCTCGCCGCCGTTCGCACCTTCCTCAAGCAGCATCTGCTTCCCCTGTGCAAGCCCGACGACACTCTTGATCATAAGTCTGAACTCCAAATGTATTTGCAGGCCGTTCTCAGAGTAGTCCCGCGGTACCGCTTGCTTCGGCACCGGGGCCCTCCACATGCGCCTCGCTTCGAGGTCGAAGTAGCGGCGGGAGGACAAAAACTGGCGACGGGTCAAGGGGGAAGTCGACGGGAGGCCGAGCGGTCTGCAGCGCGAGCCGCCATGGCCATCATACGGAGAGACCCCAATATTTTGGGTTCATCCTCGGAATGACCACATGATTTTGTGTAATTTTTCTTGACACGAGGAAATACCTGCGCTAGGCTGGCACAAATTAATTAAGATTCTGAAGTCCTGGTTCCAACCACTTAAGTCTAAAGCTTTTTCTTCTGTTTCGTTTAGACGTCGGACGGTGGACCCAGAGGAGGCTGATGTACCTCAGCAATTTGACCGTTTTCGGGTTTAAGTCCTTCATCGATCGCCTAACAATCGATTTCCAATTAGGGATAACCGCCCTTGTAGGACCCAACGGCTGTGGTAAGAGCAACATTGTCGACGCCATCCGCTGGGTATTGGGAGAACAGAGCCCAAAGGCCCTCCGGGGGGACCGCATGGAGGATCTGATCTTCGCCGGCAATACGCACCGGAAGGCGGTGGGTATGGCTGAAGTTTCCTTCACCCTGTCGGATATTAACGGCCAGCTGGCGGTCCCTTACAGTGAATTAACCGTCACCCGCCGTCTCTACCGATCTGGCGAAAGTGAATACCTCTTGAATCAAGTCCCGTGTCGCCTCAAAGACATCACCAGCCTCTTCCTCGATACCGGTCTCGGGCGGGAACCTTACGCCATTATAGAGCAGGGGGCCATCAGTTCCCTGTTGGCCTCAAAGCCGGCCGACCGTCGGGCCCTTCTCGAGGAGGCGGCAGGGGTCATGTCCTACAAGGTGAAGCGGAAGACTGCCCTGAGCCGACTCGATGCGGCGGAACAAAACCTGCTGAGGGTCAGGGACGTCCTTCGGGAGATCGAACGACAAAGAAATTCGCTGCACCGCCAGGCGAAAAAGGCAGAGCAGCATCAGCGCACGGTGCTTAGGCTCAAGGAGGTCCAGATCCTCCTCTTGCTCAAGGAAGATCGGCGCCTCGAAGAAGATCTCAACGCTGTCATTTATCAGGAAAAGCAGCTGGCCGAAGCCCAGGAGGTGTCTCAGCTCCGGGTCTCTACAGAGGAGACCTCCCAGGAGGGTGGCCGCCTCCGCGAGCTGGACCTTGAGAAGCGGATCGCCGCCGGTCAGGAAGGACGTTACACCCTGCGAGCCCAACGGCAGCGTGAGGAAGCGGAAGTACGGTCCCGGGAGGAGCAACTCCACAACTTGAGGCAGCGGGGAGAGGATCGGCGGCAGGAGCTTGCAGCTCTTGCCGAGCGCCTCGAACGTCTGCTTCAGGATCTTAAGGCAGACGCAGAAACGCGGGATCTGACGGAGGCGGAACTCGAGGCTGCTCTCCAGGAGACGCAGGGATTGACCGATGCCTTGTCCAGCGTGGAGGCAGAGGTTCTCCAGAATGAAGAGGCCTTGACAGGACACAAGAAGGATATTCTAGCACTCACCGATCACCTGGTGAGCCAGCGAAACCATTTCGCTTCACTCACGGAACGGCACAGGCTCCTCTGCCAGGAGAGAGAGACTCTCGAGCGGCAGTTTGCCGCTTGTGGCGAAGAGGCAAACGCCGAAACAATCCACGAACAAGAACTTACCGCCCACTTACAAGGAATCGAGCGCCAGATCGAGAACCTGATCAGCGAACGAGAATCCTCAGCCCAAGAACTCTCTAGCCTCCATGTCCAGCAAGAAGTGTTGAGCGGACGACGGGCGGCTTTCCGTGAAGAACTCAGTGGACTCGAGAGTCGCTTTCACTCTCTTGAGGAACTCGAGGCGAGCCTTGCAGGACTGAGCGAAGGACAGCAGTTCCTCCTCAGAGGTAAAGCGGAGCAGGTAGCAGTCTGCCAGGTGATTGAAGGTCCTCTCTCCAAGTATATTCGAGTCGAAGCCATCTGGGAGAAGGCTATAGAGGCCCTCTTGGGTGATCTCCAACAGGGGCTCCTCACCGCGACCGCCGCCGATGCCCTTTCCCTCCTCCGCTATCTGGAGGAAGAGGGGAATGGCTGGGCGACCCTGCTGCCCCGTCAGACGGAGTGGCTAACCGAAAGTGAAGATGCATCCCGCCTTCAGGAAGCACTGGAGAGGGCGGTTGCCTCTCTCGACGGCGAGGTGAGTCAACGAGTCGTCGGGCCCGCGCTCCAGCTCGTGGAGGCACCGGCAACCCTGCGACCCCTCCTCCAGGCTCTCCTGGGAGATGCCTTGATCGTGCAGGACCTTTCCACCGCTGTAACCCTCATCCGGAACCTCCCTCGGCCTGTCCGGGTGGCGACGACATCGGGTGTCGTGCTGAACTCGTGGGGTCCCATCCATGGTGGAAAAACTACCGCCGTAAGCCTCCTGAGCCGGAGAAGGGAGTTAGAAGAGCTTCCCACGGTGATTGCTCGGGTGACCGACCAACTTCATGCGGTGGAAGGCGAATGGGCGACTCTTCAAGAGGCACTTTCGCAATGCCGCCAGGTATTGAGTACGCAGGAGCAAGCCCTCAAAGGTGCCGAAGAGGCCCGGCGCGAGGTAGAACGATCTTTAGCCGAGGTCCGCACAGTTGCCTCCCGGCTCGGACGCCAGATGGAGTTATTAAATTCTGAGCGAGCGGAGATGGAACAGGAAATAAGCGACCTCGCCAGTACGGTCGAAGAGGTTCAGAAGGAACTGCAGGTGCTGGATCGGCAGGAGAAGACGTTCAAGACCGAATCGGCCGACCAAGACCACCAGGTCAGCCTCCTTCGAGCAAGACAGCAAGAGCTTCAGCGAGAAGTGGCAGAGGTTCGAGTTCGTTCGATCTCCCTTCAGGAACGGAGAGAAGCCCTAGCCCGCTCCATGGACCGCCTCGAATCCGATCTGGCCAGAGAACGGAGGCGAGAGGCAGAAATTCGTCATGAGGAGGAGGAGGGGCGGTCTCGCGAGGAACGACTCGCCGAAGAGATCGTCTCCCTCCAGCAGTCCCTGGGGGCCCTACAGCAGCAGGAGGTCAAAGAGGTTCAGGCGGTCCAAGTACTTCAGGATGAGCGGGATCGGCTCCGGCAGGATCTATTTGTCCACGAGGAGGCTTTGAAAAATGCCAGGCGCGATCTCACCGACCTGCAGCAGCAGCGAGCCTCGATCGCCACGAAACAGGCGACCATACACACAGAGCGTTCGCTCCTCCAGAAACGCTTACAGGAAGAAGTAAGAGAGGAGGCTGATCTTCAGAACCTCACTCACACAGAAGATCCATCGCAGGATCCGGAGTCGCTCGAGCAGGAAGGAGAAGAGCTCCGCCAGAAAATGGCTACCATGGGCCCGATCAACATGGCTGCGTTAGAGGAGTATGAGGCACTTTCCGAACGGTACCGTTTTCTGACAGATCAGGCGGAAGATCTCAGCACATCTGTCACCTCGCTCAAGGCCACCATTGCTGAGATTAATCAGACAACTAAGCAGCGCTTTGAGCAGACCCTGAACGCTATCAACGAACACCTCAACCGCTTCTGGCAGCGTCTCTTCGGCGGTGGCGAGGCAGAGCTTGTCCTCAGCCAGGGAGAGGAGACTGAGGAGCCGGGGGTGGAAATCCGAGTGCGGATCCCTGGAAAGCAAACTACCGTCCTCTCACTCCTCTCCGGCGGTGAGAAGACCCTCGGTGCCATCTCCCTCCTCATGGCCCTGTGGGCCGTACGCCCCAGCCCTTTTGTCGTCCTGGATGAGGTGGATGCTGCTTTGGATGATCAGAACGTGGATCGCTTTGTATCCCTCCTTCTCGATCTCGCCTCTCTCTCCCAGTTCATCCTCATCACACACCACCCCCGGACCATCGAGGTGGCGAGTCTGCTCTACGGGATCACCATGGAGGAGCCGGGGGTTTCGAAACTCATCTCGGTTCGGCTCGGGCCACATGCGGAGCAGAAAGTCAGCGCGTCCACTTCCTAACCGCAGCCGAGCACTCAGATGATGGTAGAGCACCCTCCCCTTTTCTCCCATCTCACCACAGGCCTCCGAAGGACCCGCGAAATCCTCTTCGAGAGGATCGCACGGCTTCTTCAGCAGCCGCGTGTGGACCCGCAAGTGCTGGAGGAACTCGAGGAGATTCTGATCACGGCCGACCTGGGAATGTTCGCCACCCAGCAGCTCATAAAAGCCGTTCCCTCCGGGATAACAGAGCCCACAGAGCTTCTTCACCTCCTTGAGCAGCAGGTGACGTCGATCCTCTCGGTTCCGCATGGGAATATCCCCGAAGGGCATCCCCATGTGGTTTTGGCTCTCGGGGTGAACGGGGTTGGCAAGACGACCACGATCGGCAAGCTTGCTTTTCGGGCAGTCCGCCAGGGAAAGCGGGTCCTCCTGGCTGGCGCGGACACTTTTCGGGCGGCCGCCATCGAACAGCTCCAGGTCTGGGGGAGCAGAGTTGGAGCCGATGTCATCACCCATCAGGCAGGCGGCGATGCGGCAGCCGTGGTTTTCGATGCGCTCCAGGCAGCCCAGGCGCGGGGGATGGATCTTCTGCTCATCGACACGGCGGGTCGCCTCCACACCAAGAAAAACCTGATGGAGGAGCTCAAAAAGATCCGCAGGGTTATCGCCCAACATCTTCCCGGGGCCCCCCATGAGACCCTACTCATGTTGGATGCCACGACCGGCCTCAACGCGGCCGCCCAGGCAAGGGGGTTCCACCAAGCGATTGGGATTACCGGGCTCATCATCACCAAGCTGGACGGAACAGCTAAGGGAGGGGCGGTCGTCGGGATTGTATCCGAACTTCAGATTCCAGTAGCGTACGTAGGACTAGGGGAAGGGATCGAGGACCTTGAACCCTTCTCTCCCTCGACGTTTGCCTCGGCGTTACTCAGCACAGGGGCCTGATTCGCCTCCCGCCTGTCCCGACGACCCTGATTGACCTTGACACCTTTGATTCCCGGTGATAGCGTGAGCGGTAATCCCTTAAAAAACAGGGGCTTTGCGAGGACAAGGGTGTTTACTGTGAATCAGAAATACATGGAGCGGGCTCTCAGCCTGGCGGCCCAAGGGAGGGGACGAACGAGCCCGAACCCCATGGTTGGGGCGGTCCTAACCCGGCAGGGGGTGATCGTTGGCGAAGGCTATCACGCCTATGCCGGTGGCGATCATGCGGAGGTAGTGGCCCTGAAGGCAGCGGGATCAGCCGCCCGGGGAGCGGTGTGCTACGTCACGCTGGAGCCGTGCGCCCATTACGGCAAGACCCCCCCCTGCGCGGAGGCCCTCGTCAAGGCAGAGGTCACCAGGGTGGTGGTGGCAACCTACGATCCCAACCCCCTCGTGGCAGGGGAAGGCGTGAGAAGGCTCCGGGATGCCGGGATATCCGTGGAGGTCGGTCTTCTTCAAGAGGAGGCGACCCGGCTCAACGAGGCCTACTTTAAATACATTCGTAACAGGAAACCGTTCGTCCTCCTTAAGGCTGCCTTGAGCTTGGATGGTAAACTGGCCACCCGAACTGGAGACTCACAATGGATTACTGGCGAGGGAGCCCGCCGTCGGGTCCATGAAATGCGCAACGCGGTGGATGCCGTGGCCGTAGGCATCGGAACTGTCCTGAGGGACGACCCCATGCTCACCACCCGTTTGGAGGGGCAAGAGGGACGTGATCCCCTGCGGGTGGTCCTGGACAGCCGAGGGCGCCTGCCCCTCACCGCCCAGCTTTTGAGGAGTGGGTCTCGTCCCCCCTTGGTCGCGGTTGGCCCCCGAGTCCCCGCGACTCGCCTCCGCCGACTGAAAGAGGCAGGAGCGGACGTGACGGCACTACCCTACGGCGACGGGGGCCTTTCCCTCCGCGACCTGTTGGGCGAGCTGGGACGCCGAAAGATCACTTCGGTGATGATCGAGGGAGGCGGAAGACTAGCAACTTCCGCGCTCCAGGCGGGGATCGTAGACAAGCTGACCGTGATGCTGTCTCCCGTCCTGATTGGAGGGGAAAAAGCCCCCACCCTGCTGCAAGGAGACGGGATTGAGAAGCTCGTCGAGGCCCTCCACGTCACACAGCTCACAGTCGAACGACTGGGCCAAGATGTCGTGCTCGAGGGCTACCTGACGGAGCCAGTTGCCCCCTGGGTGATATAGGGAGATGTTTACCGGCATCGTAGGAGAGCAGGGAAGAGTCGTTGCCCTTACCCGGGGTGAAAGAGAAGGTGCCCGCTTCACGGTCCATGGCGGACCGTCGATTGCGGATCTCGCGGTGGGACAGAGTATCGCCGTCAACGGCGTCTGCCTCACAGTCATCCTTCGTGAGGGGACGACTTTCACCACTGACCTTTCCCCCGAGACCCTCACACGGACCACCCTCGGCGGATTGAAACCCCAAGAGCGAGTCAATCTGGAGTTGCCGTTGAAGGCAGGAGATTTCCTGGGCGGGCATTTCGTCACCGGACATGTCGACGGTGTCGCACAAGTCATCCGGTGCGAATCCCTGGGTGACTCTACATGGATGTGGATCGCCTTCCCCCCTTCCCTATCAGTGTACATCGCGTCCAAAGGCTCGATCGCCATTGATGGGGTGAGTCTGACGATCGTGGACGTTTCGCAGGAAAGCTTCTCCGTCTGCCTCATCCCCCATACGCCGGCCGTGACGACCCTCGGGGCGAAAGGGCCTGGGAGTCTTGCTAATGTGGAAGTCGATCTTTTGAGTCGCTACCTCGAACGCCTTTTTGCCGGGGAAAAAGTTCGCGACCGATCCCCCCTCAGACCGGAACTGCTCCTCGAGCAGGGTTTCTCCTAGACACCGTGCACAGACCAACACCGGGAGGCACAGATGTCCTTTGACTCCATCGAAGACGCCGTCAAAGGGATTCGAGACGGAAAGATGATTATTGTCGTCGATGACGAGGACCGAGAAAACGAGGGGGATCTGACGATGGCCGCCGATCGGGTATCGCCTGAGGCCATTAACTTTATGGCCAAGGAGGGGCGCGGGCTCATCTGCGTTTCCCTCCCCATCCAGCGGCTCGATGAACTGCACATCCCTTTGATGGTTTCAGAAAATACCTCTCCCCACGAGACCGCTTTTTGTATTTCCGTGGAGGCTCGACGAGGCGTCACTACCGGGGTCTCGGTTCATGACCGCGCTACGACGATTCGCGCGCTGCTCGACCCCAACACGCGACCGGAGGACCTTGTGCGACCGGGCCATGTCTTTCCTCTCCGAGCAAAGGAGGGAGGCGTTCTCGCCCGGGCGGGCCAGACCGAAGCGGCCGTCGACCTGAGCCGACTCGCCGGTCTCTACCCCGCTGGAGTGATCTGCGAAATCATGAACGAAGACGGGAGTATGGCCCGAGTCCCCCAGCTCTTGGACTTCGCTGCCTCTCATGGCCTCCGAATCATCACCGTCAAGGATCTGATTACTTTCCGCATGCGGCGCGAGAAGCTGGTCCGGCGAGTAGCAGATTCCACCGTACCCACCCTCCACGGGACCTTCCGGGCCCTCCTCTACCAAAATCGGGTAGGGAACGACCAGCATTTGGCTCTTACCCTTGGAGATATCACCCCAGCGGATGAAGTGATGGTCCGGGTCCATTCCGAGTGTCTGACCGGTGATGTGTTTGGGTCTCTACGCTGCGATTGCGGGTTGCAGATGGACCGTGCCCTCGCACTGATTGCAGCGGAAGGCACGGGGGTGTTCCTCTATATGCGGCAGGAAGGAAGAGGCATCGGTCTCGCGGACAAGTTCCGCGCCTATGAACTGCAAGACCAAGGCTATGATACAGTGGAGGCCAACGAGAAGTTGGGGTTCAAGGCGGATCTCCGCGACTACGGGATCGGAGCGCAGGTCCTGGTCGATCTTGGGGTGAGCAAGATGCGCCTCCTCACGAACAATCCTCGAAAGATCGTGGGGCTTGAGGGGTACGGACTTCGTATCGTAGAGCGCGTGCCCCTAAAGGTCCACCCCATTCCGGAAAATCGCGGCTATCTGGCAACGAAACAGGAGAAACTCGGTCACCTACTGGACCGAATCCCGGAGGCGCACGGGTCAGGGAGATAGTATGGTGCGACATTTGGAAGGGCACCTGTCTGGCCAGGGGTTTTCTTTTGCCATCGTCCTCAGCAGATTCAACGAGTTCATCACGGCAAAACTCCTCGACGGGGCCGTCGACGGTCTCATCCGTCACGGGGTAGATCCAGACAAAATCGACGTAGTCAAAGTTCCGGGCACCTTTGAGATCCCGGTGACGGCACAGCGTCTGGCTTCGAGTCGTCGATACGATGCTGTTATCTGCCTGGGGGCCGTCATCCGCGGAGCGACCCCTCACTTTGATTACATCGCTGGCGAAGCCGCGAACGGGGTGGCCACGACAGCCCTGAAGACGGGTGTGCCGACAACCTTCGGCGTGATCACGGCCGACACCATCGAGCAGGCGATCGAACGGGCTGGGACCAAAATGGGGAACAAGGGATTCGAGGCGGCTCTGGCCGCGATTGAGATGGCCCATCTGTTCGCTCAGCTCGACAAGGAACAGGAGGAGGATCCGGCCCGGTGGAGTGGATCAGATGGGTAAACGGCGACGGGCGCGAGAACTCGCCCTGACCATTCTCTACCAGCGCGAGTTTCGTCCAGAGAAACACGAGGAGGTCCTAGACCTCTTTTGGGCGGACCACCGTGGCCCGCCGCTAGAGGTCGGGACCTATGCCAGGGAGCTGGTTGAGGGAACCCTCACGCATCGGGAAGAAATCGACACCTTAATCACTCAATACACGGAGCACTGGCACTTTTCGCGGATCGCGCTGGTCGAGCGCAACATCCTCCGGTTGGCAACCTATGAGTTCATCTTCCGCAAAGAGGTTCCCGAAAAGGTGATCCTCAACGAGGCCATCGAGATCGCAAAGCAGTATGGCAGCGAGGACTCCGGCCGGTTCGTGAACGGGATCTTGGATAAGATCCGTGCCATCACCCGGCCTCCTCTCTTAGAACCCGCTGAACGATAACCCCTCCATCCACCCATCCCACGAAAAAATAGCCAGAGAACGAAAAACAGCTGTAATTACGGAAGGGGCACCGCCACGCAAAGGCACGGCAATCGCCGCGCGGCGGAAAACACCTAAGAGAAAGAGGCGGTACAATTGAGGGAGGGATCAATCAAGGACCGGAAAGGACAGACTATCCTCTCTCTTTGCCGTCGTAGCGGCGGAAGACCAGCGTGGCGTTCGTCCCCCCAAACCCGAAGGAGTTGTTTAGGCCAACCTGGATTGTCAAATTCCGGGCTTTATTCGGAACATAGTCCAGGTCACAATCGGGATCGGGGTTCTCGTAGTTGATCGTCGGCGGCACAACCCCATGCTTTATGGACAAGATCGTGGCTGCCGCCTCAATCGCTCCGGCGGCCCCCAATGTATGACCGATCATTGACTTGATGGAACTCACGGGCATCCGATACGCCTGATCACCAAAAACGCGCTTAATGGCCAAGGTCTCATTGGCGTCATTGTACGGGGTGGAAGTTCCATGAGCATTGATGTAGTCCACCTCCTCTGGACGGAGGCCAGCATCGTGCAGCGCGTGCTGCATGGATTGCACTGCCCCTTCCCCTTCGGGGGCCGGAGCAGTAACGTGATACGCATCTCCACTCATCCCGTAACCGGTCACCTCGCCGCATATCGTCGCCCCGCGATCCAGGGCATGCTCTAAAGCCTCCAGGATCAGTACCGCCGCCCCCTCACCCATGACGAAACCGTCCCGTTCCTTATCAAAGGGACGACTAGCCCGCTCTGGTTCATTATTTCTGGTGGAGAGGGCCTTGCAGGCGCTAAATCCGGCCACGCAGAGTGAGGCAATCACCGCCTCGCTCCCGCCCGCCAGCATGATGTCCGCCTCCCCCCGCTGAATGATGCGAAACGAGTCCCCAATGGCGTGATTACCGGTGGCGCAGGCCGTGGACACACACGAGTTTGGACCCTTCGCACCCACCTGCATCGAGATGCGCCCCGAGGCCATGTTGGTAATGATACCGGGAATGAAGAAGGGACTTACCCGGCCGGGTCCCTTCTTCAAGAGGACCTCGTGCTGCTCGACCAGCAACGGGATTCCGCCCATACCCGTCCCAACCAGGACCCCGACTCGATCGCGGTTCGTATCGGAAACTTTAAGGTGGGCATCCTCAACGGCGAGGAGGGCCGCTGCCACCGCGTACTGGGCGAAGAGGTCCATTTTCCGGACTTCTTTCTTCTCGATCCACGTGAGGGGATCAAAGTTCTTTACCTCAGCCGCAATCTGGCAATCATGATCAATCGGGTCGAAGCGAGTGATTCGCTTGACGCCAGAGGTTCCGTTCAAAAGGCGCGACCAAAAAGATTCGACCCCAATCCCAATGGGGGAGACAACCCCCAACCCTGTCACCACGACTCGCCGCATGGTGTCTCCTGGAGCACTCTGCTCCTTCAGGTCCGGTCCGTAATATACTGCACGGCATCCTTTACGTGCACGATCTTCTCCGCATCCTCATCCGGAATCTCAATTTCAAATGCCTCCTCAAGAACCATGATCAACTCCACGGTGTCCAAGGAGTCCGCCCCCAGGTCTTCGATAAAGGAGGCATCGGGCTTGACCTCAGATTCCTCAACCCCAAGCTGTTCGACGATGATCTTTTTCACCTTCTCCGCGACATCCACGGTCCCGCTCACCTTCTCACCTCCAGCGAAATGACCACCCCCTGTTTGTCACATCCAAAGACCGCCGTTCAGATGGATAACCTGACCCGTAATGTAGGCTGCTCGATCCGAGGCAAGAAACGCCACGAGTTCTGCAACGTCTTCAGGTCTTCCGAATCTCCCGAGAGGAATTTGCGAGCGCATCTGCTCCTGAAGCTCAAGATCCAAGGCGTGTGTCATATCCGTTTCAATGAATCCAGGGGCCACGGCGTTCGCCGTAATGCCCCGCGAGGCCACCTCCCTGGCGGTGGCCTTGGTGAGACCGATGATCCCAGCCTTGGCAGCGACGTAGTTGGCCTGGCCGGGATTCCCCATGACTGCCACCACGGAGGTGAGATTGATGATCCGCCCACTCCGCTGTTTGATCATAGGTCGCAGGACAGCCCGGGTGCAGTGGAATACCCCTTTCAGATTCGTGCTCAGCACCGCATCCCACTCTTCATCTTTCATCCGGAGCAAGAGATTATCCCGGGTGATCCCGGCATTGTTCACCAGGATATCGACCTGCCCGAACCGCTCGACACACGCCCCTATCATCTGCTCGACCTCGGAGGCCCGCGTGACATCAGCCTGAACCGCCAAAGCTTGAACTCCCGAAGACTCAAGCTCTGCTGCAACTTTCTCGAGTAGGACACGGTCTCGCGCGCAGAGCGTGATCACCGCGCCCTCCCTGGCCAATACTGTAGCCACCGCTCGGCCGATTCCACGCGACCCTCCGGTGACAACAGCGACCTTTCCTTGCAGGGTCATGCCTTAGCCGTTGCGGCGAGGGTCTCCTTTAGACTCTTCCGGTCCTCGATGTAGTAGACTCGCACCATTTCATCGATCCGCTTGATCAGCCCCGAGAGGACCTTTCCTGGCCCGAGTTCGATGAAGGTTTCCACACCCTCCCGAGTCAGACGGCGGATGACTTCGACCCATCGGACGGGATGGTCGAGCTGTTCGATTAGGCTCTGGGTCACCTGCGCTGCAGTCCGCTTGGGTTCCGCGTCAAGGCCAGCAATGAATGGGACATTTGGAGCGCGGATGTCCAATCCGCCCAATACGGTCGCGAATTCCTTCGCGATGGACCGCATCAGGCTCGAGTGAAACGGGGCACTCACGGGTAGGAAAAGGACCCGCTTTGCTCCCCTGGCTCGGGCGGCCACGGACGTGCGGTTCACGGCGACAGTATGCCCCGCCACCACCGTCTGCGTCGGTGCATTTAAATTCGCCACCTCAACGACTTCGCCCCGGGCAGCGTCCCGACAGATCTCTTCCACCGTATCAGGACTGAGACCGATGATGGCAGCCATGGCACCGGCCCCGACGGCGACCGCCTCCTGCATCAGTTCTCCACGGCGCCGGACCGCCCGTAGCGCATCCGAATAGGCTAACGACCCCGCAGCGACGAGAGCCGTATACTCTCCCAGACTGTGCCCAGCCACAAAGTCTGGATGAATTCCTTGCTCACGGAGAACGGTTAAGACCATGGTGCTTACCGTTAGGACTGCTGGCTGCGTGTTGGCCGTTAGGCTGAGTTCCTCCTCGGTGCTCGCAAAGCAAAGACGCCCCAGATCGAGCCCAAGGACCTCACTCCCCGATTCCATGAGAGCGTGCGCCGCAGGAAAGTTCCGCGCCATGTCCCAGCCCATGCCTACGTACTGGGACCCCTGACCCGGAAAAACGAATGCGGTCTTACCTCCCATTACCCCTTGCGTGCAGTGTGCCTTGGGCTGCCCTTGTTCCCAAGTCGACCGAGAGGGGTCTTCTACCAACGAACCACCGCCGAGCCCCAGGTCAGCCCTCCACCAAATGCCACTAAGATAATGAGGTCCCCTTCACGAACCTTTCCGGTGCGAACCGCCTCATCCAGAGCTAGAGGAACGGAGGCGGCCGATGTATTCCCGAACCGAACAATGTTGGTAACTACCTTCTCCGGAGGAAGGGAGAGCCGATGGGCGAGCGCCTGAATGATTCGGCTGTTGGCCTGGTGGGGAACAAGCAGATCGACGTCCGAGATCTCCAGACGGTTGTGTTTTAAGGCCGCGATACAGGCGTCCTCCATGGCCCGGACGGCGATCCGAAACACCTCATTGCCGTTTGGCATTTTGATCGTGTTGAGACGTTGCTCGAGGACCTCGGGTGTCACGGGACACCGCGATCCGCCCCCCGGTGCCACCAGAAGATCCCACTGCGTTCCGTCAGAGTACAAATGTGTGGAGAGAACTCCCCCATCCCCCTTTTGGCCCTGGAGAACGACTGCCCCTGCTCCATCCCCAAACAGGACACAGGTGTTCCGGTCACTCCAATCGGTGAGGGTGGAGAGAGTTTCGGAACCCACGAGGAGAATGGTTCGATACATCCCGGTTCGGATGAAGTTATCCGCAATGGCGAGACCATAGATGAACCCTGAACAGGCGGCTGAAACATCAAGGGCCGCCGCCCGCCGGGCATGTAATCGGTCCTGAAGGAGACACGCCGTGGCCGGGAACAGAAGGGCAGGAGTGATGGTGGCCACCAGGATAAGGTCTAGATCAATCGGGTCGAGTGAGGCAGCCTCCAGAGCCTGAACTGCTGCCGTCTCCGCAAGGGTAGCCGTATCTTCACCTTGACTGCAGATCCGTCGTTCCGAGATCCCTGTTCGAGAAGTGACCCACTCATCACTGGTCTCGACCAGCCCTTGCAGGTCCGCGTTCCGCAAGATCCGCGATGGTACCCCTGATCCCGTGCCGATAATTCGGCTCCGCTCCATGACCCCCCCTAGCTGTGGGCGACCCCTTCCCGAATGCTCTCGATCATCCGATTTTTGACGCAGTCCGCCGCTACGCGAACCCCGTTCTTGATCGCCTTGGCCGTCGATCGCCCGTGGCCAATGACAACAACCCCGCTCACACCGAGGAGCGGGGCGCCGCCGTACTCCGTGTAATCGATGCGTCGGTGGAAACGCTCCAGCGATGACCGGAGAAGCAACATGCCCACCTTCCCGAGCAGGCCGCGATTCAACTGCTCCTTGAAGAGGGTGAGCATCATCTCAGCCGCACTCTCACCGATCTTCAGCGCAACATTTCCAGTAAAGCCATCACAAACTACCACATCGGCTTTTCCGTTGAAGACATCAACACCCTCGATGTTGCCAATGAAGTCTACTCCAGGCTCATCCTCCAACGAACGGAATGCCTCCCTGGTGAGCTCGTTTCCCTTCGTCTCTTCTTCTCCAATGCTGAGCAGGCCGACCCGCGGATCCGATTTTCCCAGGACCTTCCTTGCATAGACCGTGCCCATGATGGCAAATTGAACAAGGTGCCGAGGCTTACTGTCCACGTTTGCCCCGGCATCCACGAGAATGGCGTATCCACCGAGGGTGGGCAATTGGGCAGCAATCGCAGGCCGTTCCACACCGGCCAGGGGCCCCAGAATGACCAAAGCGGTGGCCATGACCGCCCCGGTGTTTCCAGCGCTCACGATAGCCTCGGCTTCCCCCTCCTTGACGAGGTCAACCCCTACCCTGATTGACGAATCCTTCTTTTTCCGGAGTGCCACTGCAGGGGACTCACGCATCTCCACCACCTCAGGGGCGTGTCGAATGCGGATGTCCACCTTCCGGGTGTCAAGTCGGGAAAGCTCTCTGGCAATCTCATCCTCAACCCCGACGAGGATCACAGAAAGGTTTAACTCTCGGGCAGCCGCAACTGCGCCATTCACGGTGACGGCGACACCGCCATCTCCGCCCATGGCGTCCAGGGCAATCGTCACTCGACCGCGGTGGGCTAGCCAAAAGGGTTTGATATCCATCCCGCCTCGCCGTCCCGGGCATTGACGGCTTCTTCCCTATGTCTCTTGCTGCTTGACGACCTCACGGCCCCGGTAGGTGCCACAGCTCGGGCAGACCCGATGGGGGAGTTTCCTCTCTCGACAGTGAGGGCACACCGTCACCGCGGGCACAGAAAGAGCATCATGCGCTCTGCGTTTCCTGGTTCGCGCGTTGGAATGGCGACGTTTGGGAAGCCCCACGATCCTCTCCTCTTGCCTGCTACAAGAGCGACTCCAACTCCCTCCAACGTGGATCAAGGCGGGCACTGGAACAAGGGCAGGGCCCCTCGTTCAGGTTCTTCCCGCATTGGGGGCAGAGCCCCCGGCATCCTTCATGGCACAAGGGCTTTACCGGCAGGGCCAGGAGGACATTCTCCCGGACGAGCCCCGCGACATTAATCTGTGCCCCTTCGAGGAAGCTTACATCCAGTTCTTCAGGACCCAGTTCATGGTCCTCTTCAACACTGGCCCCGAGGGGGCCGCGATATCGAACCTCGAAACCCTCAGAAACCGGCAGGCTAAAGAACTCGAAACACCGACTGCAATGGAGCTCGAGGTGCGACGAGATCTCCCCCCGCACCGAGACCCCGGTAGAGGACCGACAGAAATGCAGCGTGGCCTCAACTGGCCGGAGCGGATGAACCCTTTCCCCAGAGGGATCAAGAAAATCCTCGGCCTCACGGAACTGAACTTCCAGACCCTCTGACGGAATCTGGGTGATGTCAACGAACATCCAGTTTCACCTCACAAATGTGGCGAATTATACTGAGGGTACCTCGCGATGTCAAGGGAAAAACCTGAACAATCTCCAGATAACCCCGCGACATAACAGCGTTCTATGCGATGCACACGCTTCAGTGCTCCGCCACTGTGCCAGCAACGCAACCCTCACATCCCGAATCTCAAGATCTCAATCTCCGCGAAGAAGTAGGGGACCTCAAAGGTCGCAGACTCTGGCGAATCAGACCCGTGGATCGCATTTCGCTCAATACCCGTGCCAAATTCCCGCCGAATGGTTCCGGGGGACGCCTGGGCCGGGTCTGTAGCCCCCATTATAGCACGCACGGTCGAGATCGATTTTTCTCCCTGCAAGACCATGACCACCGAGGGCCCCGAGCTCATGAAGGTAGTCAGGCTTTCAAAAAAGGGACGTTCACGGTGGACACGATAAAATTGCTCGGCTTCTTGTCTTTCCATGCGAACCATTTTCAGGCCACAGATCTGGAGCCCTGCCTCCTCGAAACGGCGGATGATTTCGCCGGTCTTCCCGCGGTCGACCGCATCCGGTTTTACAATCGCCAACGTCTGCTCCATGCCTGCCCCCTTTCAGAACAAAGGCCACCTGGAACACAGGTGGCCTTGTCTCGGAGCGCCGTGAATTCAACGACACAGCTCCCTGGACGCCTCCTCCTGGCTATCTACCTTGGAGGCTTTTTTCCACCATCATCCCCATCTCAGCTGGGGACCGGCAGACACGGATTCCTGCAGCTTCCATAGCGTGGATCTTCTCCGTGGCCGTTCCCTTTCCTCCCGCGATAATGGCACCGGCATGTCCCATGCGGCGGCCCGGCGGGGCCGTCATCCCCGCCACATACCCGATGACTGTCCTATCGATGTGTGCCTTGACGAAGGTGGCGGCTTCCTCTTCAGCGGTCCCTCCGATCTCCCCTATGAGGAGAACGGCCTCCGTCTGGGGATCATCTCGAAAGAGATGGAGACAATCTACAAAGTTGGTCCCGATAATTTGATCGCCACCAACCCCCACACACGTGGATTGTCCGATCCCTCGCTGGGTCAACTGCCACACTGCCTCATAGGTGAGGGTTCCGCTTCGTGATATCACTCCAACTGGACCCGGCAAATGGATGTGACCAGGCATGATCCCCACCTTGGCCTTGCCTGGAGAGATCACTCCGGGGCAGTTGGGGCCCACGAGCCGAGTGGTCTTTCCCTGCAGATATCGTGAGACTTTCACCATGTCCAGGGCGGGAATGCCCTCGGTGATGCACACGATCACGGCGATGCCTGCATCAGCTGCCTCGAGAATAGCATCCGCGGCAAAGGCTGGGGGAACAAAGATCAAGGAGGTATTAGCACCGGTCTCCTGCACGCTTTGGATAACGGAATTGAAGACAGGGATTCCCTCGTGGATCACCCCTCCCTTGCCGGGGGTCACCCCCGCCACTACCTTCGTGCCATACTCGAGACACCCCCGGGCGTGGAAGCTTCCTTCTTTTCCCGTAATCCCTTGGACCACGAGCCGTGTATTGTTATCGACCAGTATGCTCATCGCTCTTGACCCGTTCAGGGTTCAAGGTTCAGAGTTCATGAAAATTGTAGCGATTCCCCCATCACCGACGAACCCAACCCGGAACTCTTCACCCTAGACTCTGAACCCTGAACTGTGAACCCCCTTGGCGGCCTCGACCGCCCGGGTTGCGGCATCGGCCATCGTGCTGGCGGTGAGGAAATTGAGTCCAGATTCCTCAAGCATCTGCCTGCCCAGCTCTACATTGGTCCCCTCCATCCGGATCACCACAGGGACCTTTACCTGCAGGGTCTTCACCGCCTGAATCAGTCCCTCTGCAAGGCGATCGCAACGAAGGATGCCTCCAAAGATATTGATCAGAACAGCCCGGATCCCTTTGTCCGCAAGGAGGATGCGAAAGGCATTTTCAATCTGTTCCGCGCTCGCCCCTCCTCCTACGTCAAGGAAATTTGCCGGCTCGCCTCCAGCGAGCTTGATGATGTCCATGGTGGCCATGGCGAGGCCAGCCCCGTTTACCATACACCCCACGGTCCCATCTAACTTGATGTAACTGAGGCGAAAGTGCGATGCCTCAACCTCCAGTGGGGACTCCTCGTGAAGATCTCGAAGCGCAACGATCTCCTGGTGGCGGAAGAGGCCATTATCATCAAAAGTAATCTTTGCATCAAGCGCGAGGAGCCCTCCGTCCGTTTGCACCAGAGGATTAATTTCGGCCAATGAACAGTCCTTTTCTTGAAAGACACGATAGAGTTTTGAGAAGAGGTCTGCACCCTGGGCTGCTAATCCTCCGTCCAGCGCAAGCCCGTATGCGAGTTTTCTCCCGGCGAAGGCAGAGAATCCGACCGCGGGGTCGACGGCAACTTTCAAGATCTTTTCCGGGCTGCGGGCCGCCACTTCTTCAATTTCCATCCCTCCGGCCTCGCTGGCCATCACGACAGGCATGCTTGCCTTTCGATCGAGAACAATTCCAGCATAGAGTTCCCGGCGAATGTCAACTCCCTCTTCGATCAGCACCTGCCGGACAATCGTTCCTTCAGGTCCGGTCTGAGGAGTGACAAGAGGCTTTCCGAGTATTTCACTAGCAATCCGTTCCGCCTCCTCTGCTGATCGGGCCAACTTCACCCCGCCCCCTTTTCCTCGTCCCCCTGCATGGATTTGGGCCTTAACCACCACAGTCCCCCCAAGCCGTGAAGCCGCCCTCTTGGCATCGGAGGCAGCGGTAACAACTTCTCCTTGGGGAACAGGGACGCCGTAAGCAGCGAGAATTTCTTTTGCTTGATACTCGTGAATCTTCATGTTCACCTCGCAGGTTCGACCGGAGCGGATGGAGCCAGGGGACCTATTTTTTTCCTCTTACCTTCTTAATCAGCCACACGACCGGGTCGTAGTATTCGTCTACCACCCGCTCTTTGAGGGGAATGATGACATTGTCCGTAATGTGAATGTGTTCTGGACAGACCTCGGTACAGCACTTGGTAATGTTGCAGAATCCAAGTCCTGCTTTCGCACGGAGCAGTTCGGTCCGGGAATCGGTGTCCAGGGGGTGCATTTCGAGGGCGGCGATACGCACAAAGAACCGCGGGCCGGCAAATGCTCTCATCTTATCTGGATGATCTCGGATGACATGACAGACGTTCTGGCAGAGAAAGCATTCGATGCACTTGTGGAACTCCTGTGCTCGGTCGATGTCCTCCTGCATCATTCGATAAGTGCCATCCGGCTCGGGCGGCCCCGGTTTGAAGGTCGGGATCTGCTTGGCCACCTCGTAATTGTACGACACATCGGTCACCAGATCTCTGACAAGGGGGAACGTCTTCATGGGGGCGACAGTGATGGGCTCGTCCGCCGAAAAAAGGCTCATCCGGGCCATACACATGAGCCGTGGCTTACCGTTGACCTCGGCACTGCAGGAGCCGCACTTGCCTGCCTTGCAGTTCCACCGGACGGCCAAATCGTTAGCATGCATCGCCTGAATCCGGTGGATGACGTCCAAGACCACCATCCCCTCCTCGACGGGGACACGGTACTCCTGCAAGCCTCCGCCGGTCTCGTCGCCTCGCCAGACGCGAAAGGTGAAGTCCCTCATCTACTTGTCTCCTTCGAACAGCTTTTTGAGGTCGTCAGGCATCTCCGGGAGTGGCTCTTGGGGAACGGTAATTTCTCCATTCACCTGTCGCACCACGACATTGGCTTTGCCGAAAGCCGGATCCATCTTTGGATAATCCTCGCGGGTGTGGGCGCCGCGACTCTCCTTCCGCTCCATTGCTGCTCGAGTCACTATTTCGGAGACCGTGAGCAACGAATCTAAATCGAGGGCCAGATGCCAGGCAGGGTTATACTCGCGGTTCCCACCGATCTTGATCCGACGGGTCCGTTCACGCAGCACCCCGATTTCGTCCAGTGCTTTCTTCAGCTCACCCTCGGTCCGAATTATCCCGACCAGGCTCTGCATACACTCCTGGAGGTCTTGGTGAATCGTATATGGATTCTCTGTCCCACTCCGCTCGAATGGCTCGAGACACTCCCGGGCCATCGCTTCGACCTGGCCCACATCAATCGTGAGCGTTCCCTGAAAGTTTTTCGCATACTCAGCCGAGTACAAGCCCGCTCGACGCCCGAACACGACCAGATCGGAGAGCGAGTTGCCGCCTAGACGGTTTGCCCCGTGCATACCCGCGGCTACTTCGCCCGCGGCAAAGAGCCCCGGAACAGTCGCTGCTGTCGTATCGGCATCTACTCGCACCCCGCCCATGACGTAGTGGCAGGTGGGACCGACCTCCATGGATTGTTTTGTGATGTCGACGTCGGCCAGTTCCTTGAACTGGTGGTACATGGAGGGAAGCCGCCGCTTGATATACTCGGGGTCGCGGCGGTTTGCGATATCAAGGAAGACGCCGCCGTGCGGACTCCCCCGCCCGGCTTTCACTTCCGCATTGATCGCCCGGGCCACCTCGTCACGTGGCAGCAGATCCGGCGTGCGTCGATTGTTCTTCTTGTCGGTATACCACCGGTCAGCTTCCGCCTCCGTCTCGGCAGTCTCCGCCCGGAAGAACTCGGGAATGTACTTGAACATAAAACGCTCTCCGAGCGAGTTCGTGAGCGTTCCGCCATCGCCCCGAACGCCTTCAGTAACCAAGATGCCGC
This sequence comes from Candidatus Methylomirabilota bacterium, assembly GCA_027293415.1. Classification (NCBI taxonomy): domain Bacteria; phylum Methylomirabilota (SeqCode); species Candidatus Methylomirabilota bacterium. Next base: position 51,155 of record JAPUFX010000102.1, on the reverse strand, counting down.
GGACGCTTGGAGGCCAGACCATTCCTGTCGGGTGAAATTGAACGAACTCCATGTCCATCAGGTCCGCACCAGCCCAGCAGGAGAGGGAAAGGCCGTCTCCGGTGTACTCCCAGGAGTTTGACGTGATCTTCCAGGCCTTGCCGATGCCACCGGTCGCGAGAACGATCGCCTTGGCTTTAAAGACAACAAAACAACCGCTGTCCCGCCAGTATCCGAAGGCTCCAGCGATCCGGTCTCCGTCCTTCAATAGGCGGAAGATAGTGCATTCCATGAAGACATCGATCCCTTTGTGGACCGCATGCTGCTGAAGGGTCCGGATCATCTCTAAGCCGGTGCGGTCGCCAACGTGCGCGAGGCGTGCGTAGCGGTGGCCCCCGAAGTCGCGCTGGAGGATTCGACCATCTTTCGTCCGATCAAAAAGCGCCCCCCACGCCTCCAACTCGAGTACGCGCGCCGGCGCTTCTTGCGCATGGAGCTGCGCCATGCGCCAATTGCAGAGCATCTTGCCTCCGCGCATGGTGTCGCGAAAGTGCACCTGCCAATTGTCCTCGGGGTAGATGTTCCCCAGCGCCGCCGCAATGCCTCCTTCGGCCATCACCGTGTGGGCCTTTCCTAAGAGTGACTTGCAGACGAGTGCCGTCCGGGCGCCCTGTGCTGAGGCCTCAATGGCGGCGCGGAGCCCTGCGCCCCCCGCCCCCACCACAATCACATCGTAGTCGTGCGTCTCATATTTATCCAATATCATTAGAATAACCTCACGTCTGTAACGATACCCATAGACACAAGCCGAACATACAGGTCGGTGAGACCCACGCCGACAAGGCTAATCCAGGCAAAGAGTGCATGCCGCTCGTTCAGGGTGGTTACAAGAGTCCAGATCCGGTATCGGGAAGGAGCCTTGGAAAAGACGTCGAGCTGACCCCCGCAGAGGTGGCGGCACGAGTGGCACGAGAAGGTATAGAGCGAAAGAAGCACGACGTTGGCCCAGAGCACGAGCGTGCCTACGCCCACGCCAAACCCATCAGGAAAGCGATGAGCGTTAATCGCATCCCAAGCGAGGAAAAGGATGACGAGTACAGCGATATAAAAGGTGTAGCGGTGAATGTTCTGGAAGGTCAGGAAGCCCGTTTCTCCGTCGTAGCCCCTGCGTGCATCAGGCACGGCGCAGGCTGGCGGCGCCCACCAGAACGAACGGTAGTAGGCCTTCCGATAGTAGTAGCATGTGAGGCGGAATATGCCCGGGGCCCACAAAATCAGGAACGCGGGGGACCAGGTCCACCAGGGACCCACGAGCGGGAGGGTAATGTGCTCGCAATTGGCAGAAATGCAGGGAGAATAGAAGGGCGACAGATAGGGGGCGGTGTAATAGTGGGCGTTCTGAAAGGCAGCCCAGGTGGCATAGACAATGAATGCTCCCAGCCCGAGCACTGTCAGCAAGGGCTGGATCCACCAGCTATCCTTTCGGAGCGCCATCGCACCTGCCACCTGTCCCCGTTGATTCTTGAGTACCTTCCCGATCATGTGTTGGTCTCCTGCCGGCAGGTCTACAGTTTTAACTTCTCCACGAGTTCGCGGACTGCCCCAGTGGACTTGTCGAATGCGGCCTGCTCTTCCGGAGTGAATTTAACTTCGACTACCTGCTCGATCCTACCCCGGCCGAGCTTGACCGGGACACCCACAAAGAGTCTCGTCATATCGTACTCGCCGTTGAGATTAACGGCGCACGGAAGGATCTTGTTCGCTCCCCAAAGGCCTTCTTTACGGAGGTATCGAGGACCCGCAGCCTGGCCGGCCATATAGCGAGGCCTATCCCATCCCCCCTGGATGAAGGGAATAATAGGTTGTCGAGGATGCGGAATTTCCTTTCGGTAAACTGGATTCGGTGGTCGATCAGGAGGGGGGTTGTGCGATCCTTCGCGTCCCATCGCCTCCTCCCCTGCCTGTGTAAAACGTATGGTCAGAAACGCAGCCGACTCCTTCCAAATCGCCGGCGTCGTTTGGCTATCCTTGCGGCATGCTTTCGGAAGACATCAGTCGGCGTAAAGTTACCACGGAGGGTCGCGGCTGTCAAGGAAAAGACTGACATTTCGCGCCCTTATGGAGCTGGCTCAAGCTTTGGCCATGAGCCGCACTACTCCGAGAGTCAGTCACTCTCCAGAGTCGCACACTCGCCGCTCCCGGCGCCGATGCTCACCGCGAAAGCGGATGCGGATGGGGTTTCCCTCGAATCCGTATCTTGAACGAAGCTGATTCACCAGGTAGCGTTCATACGAGGTAGAAACCCCATCAGGATCGTTTACGAAAAGAACAAAGGTTGGTGGTTTGCGGCTGACATGGGTGGCGTAGCGGATCAGGATCTGTCGTCCTTTCGCCGACGGAGGAGGATATTCTTCCACCACATGGCGAATGAAGCGATTGAGCTCCCCCGACGGAATCCGGCGGTCCTGTTCTTTCATAACACGCTCGATCAAGGTGAAAATCTTGAAAATGCGTTGCCCGGTAAGAGCCGAGATGAAAAGGACCGGGGCATAGTCGACATGCCTCAGTTGCTCTCGAATACGCCGCAGGTGCTGATCCGCAGCCCGCGCCTCCTTTTCGACAAGATCCCATTTGTTCACGAGGAGGATAAGAGCACACCCCGCCTCGAAGGCATAGCCGGCGATCCGGGCATCCTGCTGTACAACACCACTGGTCGCATCGAGGAGAATAAGCGCAACATCACAGCGCTCTACGCTTTTGATGGCTCGAAGGATACTGTAATACTCGAGAGGATATCCTTTTCGCCCCTTGGACCGGATCCCTGCGGTATCTATAAGAACATACTGACGTCCTTGGTAGGTAAAGGGCGTATCGATAGCATCGCGCGTGGTGCCGGGTTCGGGGCTAACGATGACCCTGGATTCGCCCAGGATTCGATTCACCAGGGAGGACTTCCCGACGTTGGGCCGCCCCACGACAGCGATGGTCACAGCATCCGAGATTACTTGCGCTTCCTCGGACGGTGGCAGGAAACCCAGGAGGTGGTCAAGCAGATCCCCCACTCCCGTCCCATGCTCCGCTGAAACCGGTAGTACTTCAGAAAACCCGAGTCGGTAGAACTCAGCGACAAGGGAGGTTTTCATGGGTGGATCCACCTTGTTGGTTACCAGGACAATATGCTTCTGCAGCATTCGGCGTAACAGAAGGGCGATCTCCTCATCGAGAGGTGTGAGCCCGTCTTGGGCGTCGACGAGAAAAACAATGAGATCCGCGTGCTCCATGGCCAGCTGAGCCTGTTCTACCACCTGCTGGGTTAGAGGTGTGGAGGTCGCTGGCTCAAAGCCACCCGTGTCCACAAGCAAGAAGGATTGCCCTCGCCACTGGACCGTACCGTAATTGCGGTCCCTGGTAACTCCAGGTGTTACCGCCACGATCGCTCGGCGTCCCCCCACCAACCGGTTGAAGAAAGTAGATTTGCCGACGTTGGGGCGGCCCACGATGGCAACGGTGGGCAGTCTTTTCATGCCAATTCGCTCCCTTTACACGTCATCCACGAGTAGCATACTCGATTGGTGAAGGGCACGCAATGCAGACGCAGACCATCACCGCGGTGACACGTACGGATAGCTCTGTCTGCCAGATGGGAATCGAATGAAAGAGGGAAAGCGCGAGGAGGAAATGAACGGACAGGATGGCGTTTTCTAGGCCGGTGAGGTGTTCCGCAAACGCGCGATTAATTCAACCGACCCGCGGTAAACATAGTCAAGGCCGGACGCAACGCTTAAGATCGCCATTCCCCAGAAGAGGGGATCGAGGCGCCCATCCCCCTTCGTCATGACCATGACTGCCAAGACCGTGAGCACCTGCAGAAAGGTGCTCAGCTTCCCGATCACCGACGCTGGATACCCGAAGCGGCCAGTCACCATATAGAGGATGCAGGATCCGATCATCAGCACCAAGTCCCTCCCCACAGCGATTCCCGCAAGCCACATGGGAAGGTGTCCTAGAAACGCCAAGGTGATGAAGGAGGAGCCCATGAGGATCTTATCCACCAGCGGGTCAAGAATTCTTCCAAATTCCGTCGACCCCCGTAATGAGCGGGCCAAAAATCCGTCGAGTCCATCGGTGACTCCGGCCACCAGAAAGAGCATGAGGGCCCAAAAGAATGCTCCATCGAGGAGGAACATGACGATCACGGGCGTTAGAATCAATCGAAGGAAGGTAAGTCCATTGGGAAGATTAAGAATCACCGTTACTGCACCTCGTGTCCGAGATCTGCCGAGGAGATTCTTGAACTCTGCCCCCTCTGCCTCACCACATCAAGGATCTTGACCTCGAACGTCTCAGCCCCGCCTACGTACCTGCCGTTGAGCTCTGGACTCTTCGAGGGACTCCAGCATCTCTGCAATTACAGTCTTGAGTTCGGAAAGGCCTGCACCCGTATTCGCCGAGGTCACCACTGATCGCGGTCTTCGGCTCAGGAATGCGATCGCCTCGGGATGTGGGAGTTTATCTACCTTGTTATAGAGACTGATCAGCGGTTTTGTGGCCATCCCTAGCTCCTCCAGTACCGCTGTCACTGCCTGCTCCTGGTCTTGCCATTGAGGATGAGCGATATCGATCACGTGGAGCAAGAGATCTGAGGCCCGCATCTCCTCCAGCGTGGCCTTGAAGGCCGCCACCAGCTGATGGGGAAGCTTCTTGATGAATCCCACGGTGTCAGAAAGGAGGACCGCGCGCCCGCCGGGCAGGATCACCTTCCGTAAGGTCGGGTCTAGGGTGACAAAGAACTTGTCGGCGACCGGGAGCTTAGCATGAGTCAACGCATTCAACAGAGAGGACTTCCCCGCGTTGGTGTATCCCACAAGGGCCGCGGTCGGTAAGGCCTGTTTCTGGCGACGGCGACGCAGCAGGGCGCGATGGCGCTGCACCTTTTCCAGCTCCTCCTCGATCTTGATGACACGCCGCCGGATCCGGCGACGGTCCACCTCCAGTTTGGTCTCGCCCGGTCCTCGCGTTCCAATTCCGCCACCCAGCCGAGACAGATCGGCTCCATGCCCTGTGAGACGGGGTAACAGATATTTCAGCTGGGCGAGCTCGACCTGGAGCTTTCCCTCCCTTGATCGGGCCCGTTGGGCAAAGATATCCAGGATGAGCCCGGTTCGGTCAATCACCTTGCGCTGGAGTGTCGCTTCGAGATTCCGCTGCTGCGAACCGGTGAGATCGTCGTCAAAGATGACCAGGTCAACCCCCTCTTCGCACAATTCGCGGATATCCTCCGCCTTCCCGCGGCCGATCAGGGTACGGGGATCGGGTACGGACCGCTCCTGAAGGACACGGAACGCCGACTCGGCCCCTGCCGAGACCGCCAGTTGGGCCAGCTCTTCTAAGGACTCCTCTGCCTCCCAGCGGGGCTGATGAGGCTGCTTAAGCCCAATGAGGAGCGCCACTTCTCGCCGGGAACTCGACCATCGTTTCATCGAAGTTGCTCGCGTATCTCCTTGGCCCGTTGAAACTCCTCCATCAAGCCGGCCGCGTCCTGCGTTCTGATCATCTCCTCAAACCGTTGAAGTGCCTTTTGGAATCTGGCGATCGACTCCAGCACCTCCTTCCGATTCCTGATCAAGATATCCCGCCACATGACCGGGTCAGACGCCGCAATCCGAGTAAAGTCGCGAAGTCCGCCAGCGCTGAACCGTAATAGCTCTTCTCCATCCTCCGTGGGACTGAGAAGAGGCGCCATGAGGGTATAGGCGACCACATGGGGGAGATGGCTGACCAGAGCGAAGATTCGATCATGCTGGAACGGATCCATGGGGATCACCCGAGATCCTACCATCTCCCACAGGCGCGTCACCTTTCCCAACGCGTCCGCAGGTGTCCGGGAAGTCGGTGTGAGAACGCATAAGCTATTCCGAAAGAGCCCTGCGCTCGAGGCTTCGGGTCCAGAGCGTTCCGTCCCCGTGATGGGATGACCGCCAACATACGCCCGACCGGCAGGGATTTCTTCTTCTACTTCTGCGACCAAATCTCCCTTGACACTTCCCACATCGGTCACAATAGACCCCCCCGCTAGGTGCGGTGCAATCGCACGAACGACCCCCACGATGGCGCCAACGGGAACGGCAACAACGACCAAATCGGCCCCCTCTACTCCTACTGGCAGATCGTCCGCCTGATCTACGAGACCCAGGCTGAGGGCCTGCTGCAGGTGTGTTTGGTCGACATCCAAGCCTATCACGCGACTCGCGATGCCGTCCCGGCACGCACGTGCGAGACTACCACCAATCAGCCCTACGCCGACTACCGCAATCCGATTAAACAAAGGCCTGTGGCTCACGTCTGACATGCTCTCCTGAACCTTCTTGGCAGTACCGGGCCCAGACGTGACGGACGCCCGTAGAGCGATACCACTCTAGCATCTGGCCCTCGGCCGTCCGATATCAGGAAACGGACAAAATTACAGGGTTCGGCCTACGATAGGTGCCAAGGCTCGGATTTGCTCCATGAGTGTGCTAAACCGGTCGGGAATCAGGGCCTGGGGTCCATCGGACAAAGCCATCTCTGGCTGAGGATGGACCTCGACCATGATCCCGTCTGCACCCACGGCGATGGCCGCCAGGGCGAGAGGAGCAACGAGGTCCCATTTTCCGGTCCCGTGACTCGGATCAACAATCACCGGGAGGTGAGAGAGTTGTTTGAGAGACGGAACCGCGGAAAGATCAAGCGTATTGCGGGTGTAATCCTCGAAGGTCCGGATTCCCCTCTCGCAGAGCACAATATTGTAGTTTCCTTCGGACATGATGTACTCGGCCGACATCAGGAGCTCCTTAATCGTGCAACTCATTCCCCGTTTGAGGAGGACCGGCTTGTGGTGCATGCCAACCTCCTTGAGGAGGCGGAAGTTCTGCATGTTCCTAGCCCCGATCTGTACCATGTCGGCATATTTCATAATCAGTTCAGCATCCCGAGGGTCCATGAGCTCCGTAACCACGGGTAGCCCGGTGACCTCGCGAACCTCGGCCAGATACCTCAACCCCTCCTCCCCCAGTCCCTGGAAGGAATACGGAGAGGTCCGAGGTTTAAATGCCCCTCCCCTGAGCAGCGTCGCGCCCGCCTCTCTGATCTTCTGGGCGGTATCCAGCAGCATCTCGCGCCCCTCCACCGAGCAGGGGCCGGCAATCACGGCTAGGCGCCCTCCTCCTACCGCCACGCCGTTCACCTCTACCACGCTTGGCTCAGTCTTGAAATCTCGGCTGGCAAGTTTAAACGGTTTCAGAATGGTGAGGACTTCCTCGACGCCGGGCAAGGCCTGGAAGGGGACATTTCGAAGGATCCGTTCATCCCCGATGGCGCCAATAATGGTCCGCTCCACCCCCCGAGAGATGTGTGGCTTAAGGCCATGCTGAATAATTCGTTCCACCACCTGGTCGATATCCGTCTGGGTAGCGGCGGATCGCATTACGATGATCATTTCCCACTCCTTCCACCTGGAGGAGTCGAGGGCTTTACCGCAACCTCCATCTCCTCGAGAACCGTACCTAAGGCCTCGATCGCTCGGATATTCTCCTCAGGTGTTCCGATCGTCACACGAATAAATGTGGGGAGATCATATCCCTCCATGGACCGGACGATCACCCCCTTACGGAAAAGAGCAGAAGCAATCGCCGCACCCTCAGCTTTGACATTAACCAGAACGAAGTTGGTCACACTTGGAACATAGGAGAGGCCCAACCCTTCCAGGAGGGACTGCACGCTTTGCCGTCCTGTCTCAGTGATCCGCAGCGTCTCCTCGAGATGGGTCGTATCGTCCAAGGCCGCCACTGCCGCTCTCTGGGCTAACGCATTTACGTTGAAGGGCTGCCGGACCCGGTTCAGGATCTCCGCCATCTCCGGGGGGCCGACCCCATATCCCATCCGAAGTCCTGCCAGACCGTACGCCTTTGAAAAAGTTCTCAGGGCTAGGAGGTAACGTCCCTCCCGGATATACCTGAGGAGATCCGGTTGAAGATGCTGGGGGAGATACTCCCGATAGGCTTCATCAACCACGAGGATGACATGGCCCGGAAGCTCCCGCACAAAATTGTAGAGGTCGGTCACCGGAACACAGGTCCCGGTGGGGTTATTCGGGTTTCCGAGAAAGACCAGCTTTGTCCGTGGTGTCACCGCTTGCAGCATCGCATCCAGATCGTGGGTGAATTCCTTGAGAGGAACTTCTCGGACCTGGCCTCCCACTGCTCGACAGACACTTCGATAGACGATGAAGGCCGGGTGACCCATCACGACCTCATCCTCAGGTCCGACAAAAGCTCGGGTGACAAGCTCCAACAATTCATTACTCCCGTTACCAAAACAGAGTTGTTCCGGTTTGACGCCGAGGCTTCGGCCAAGCGCCTCCCGTAGATTGTGACAGCCCCCATCGGGGTACCGGTGAAGGCCCTGAAGTCCCTCGCGAATGGCTTGCAGAGCCAACGGCGAGGGACCGAGTGGGTTTTCATTGGAAGCGAGCTTGAGCACTTCATCCAAGCCGAGCTCCCGCTGCACTTCCTCGATCGGTCGCCCCGGACTGTAAGGCACCAGTCCCAGAACCTGGGGTCGAGCGAGCTTCTGGAGCTTTTTAACTTCGCGGTTCATCTCTGCCCTTCATCCACGACTCGTCTCCGTCTTTATCCGAGCGAGTCCCCCTTGGCAGCCGCACACATTGTTCTCCACCCTCAACTCTTTGCACGGAGGGGCTCTTTCGGGTAAGAGCCCAAGACCTTCAGGAAGAGGCACTCTTCCCGAAGCCGCTCCAGGGCTGCCTGCACCAGCGCGTCTTCGACATGCCCCTCAAAATCCACATAGAAGATATATTCCCAGACCCGGTACCGAGAGGGTCGCGATTCGATCTTGGTCAAGTTAATCTGATTCTGAGCGAACGGCTCCAGCATTCGGTACAGGGCCCCAACCCGGTCGCGGATTGTGAAGAGGATAGAGGTCTTATCCTGGCCAGTCGCGGAACATGGCTGCTGTCCGATGACAAGGAACCGCGTAAAATTATACGGGCTATCCTCAATCCGGGCCGCCACCACCTTCAAATCGTACAGGCGGCCAGCTAGCTCGGAGGCGATGGCCGCTGCCGTCTCATCCTGGGAGGCGAGCTCGGCCGCTGCGGCTGTTGAGGCAACCTCGAAGAGTGCAATCGACGGCATGTTCGTTTCCAACCACTTTCTGGACTGGGCGATGGCATGGGGATGGGAGTAGATTTTGATGATCTGGCCCTTCTCGCCACCTTTCGAAAGGAGGTGATGGGAAACTTCCATCAGGACTTCGCCACAAATCGTCAAATCGGAGTCGACAAACAGGTCAAGGGTATGACTGACCACCCCCTCGGTCGAGTTCTCGACTGGCACGACCCCATAGTCGGCCTTCCCCTTTCCCACCTCGTTGAAGACCTCTCCGATCCCTCGGAGGGGGACATACTCCGCCAGCAGACCGAAACGTTTCATACAGGCCATATGAGTAAAGGTAGCCTGGGGACCAAGATAGGCCACTTTGAGGGCTTGCTCGAGCGCGAGGCAGGCTGAAAGGATCTCGCGGTAGACGGCCTTGACCCCCCTGCCGGGGAAGGGCCCCCGGTTCTCACGCGTGAGACGATCGATGATCTCCTCCTCCCGCTGAGGGGAGTGGTACGCCATGTTTCCCTTGGCCTTTTCCTCACCGACGCGGACGACGATCTCGGCACGCCGATTCAAGAGCTCAAGGATCTGGCTATCAATGGCGTCGATCTTGCGTCTGAACTCTTCGATTCCCATGGCTCCCTGCTCACCCACACGCACACCTGAGGTTCGAGGCATGGGATGCAAGTGGTTCAAGAATTTTCACTCTGCATCTCCGTTGCTTCAGCCGTCCCCTCCCTCGTAGGGGTGAGAGTCTCAATTTCCTTTAGTGAGGGGAGCTCGCTGAGATTCTGGAAGCCAAAGTACTCTAGGAAGGTCCGGCTGGTCCCATAGAGGATGGGCCGCCCCACATCTCGCTTCCTGCCTACAATCCGGATAAGCCCGCGCTCTATCAGCGTTCTCAGGACACCGTCCACCGTAACTCCCCGAATGGCTTCGACCTCTGCTTTGGTAACCGGTTGCCGGTAGGCAATAATGGCTACCGTCTCTAACGCTGGGCGAGACAGCCTGCTAGGGCGCACCGTTGCCAGCCGGGTAAGCCAGGGGTGGAGGTCAGGACGCGTGGACATTCGAAAGCCCCCGGCAACTTCAATTATTGTCAATCCAGAGCCTTTGTTTTCATATAGTTCCTGAAGATATTTCATGTCGTTTATGATATTTTCTTTGTCTCCCTCTTCGAGCAGTTCCTGTAACTGTGGGATCGAAAGAGGATCCGATGACGCAAAGAGTAGCGCCTCGAGGATGGGAAGATGCCCCCGGCTCATGGCACTGCTCGGGCGATGACGATTTCTCCAAAGGAAAGGGTCTGCCAGACTCGCACCGCGCCCTGCCGAATCAGCTCGAGTAGCCCAAGAAAAGTGACAACAACCAGTGCCCGGTCCGCCTCCGCAGAGAATAGCGCCTCAAAGGGGACCGGCTCCTCTAGCGCCAACCGGTCGAGGATGGCGACCATCCGCTCCCCCGTTGTCAGCGGCCGAGCCATGAGTTCCAAGACGGGCCGGTCCTTTGCACGAGTCAACACGGCTCGAAAAGCATCAAGGAGATCCGCGAGGTCAATTTCCAGTGGTGCTCCGGTAGACGGGAGCTCAACCGGCTCGGAGCGGAGGAAGTATTGTCGCTGCCGATCCTCGTGGAGTGCAAACTCCTCAGAGGCAGTCCTGAAACGCTGGTACTCTACCAGCATGTCCACCAGGGGAGTCCGCGGGTCCTCTTCGAATCCCTCCTCTTCGGTCGGCTCCAGCGGTAACAACATTCGGGATTTGACATAAACCAGTGTCGCCGCCATTACGAGAAACTCCCCCGCTAGCTCTAGATCCAGCTCCTCCATCATACGGAGATACTGGAAATATTCATCGGTGATCCGAGCGATGGGAATGTCATAGATGTCGACCTGGTTGACTCGGACGAGGTGTAAGAGAAGGTCCAGGGGTCCTTCAAAAGCTGGAAGTCTTACCTGGTAGACCATGTCGCCTCCTCCCCCAAGGTTAAATATGGAAGCATCTTTCTCAGGCGCTTGGGACCGATCCCCGGAACTCCTTTCACATCCGAAACGTGCCGGAAGGGACCATGCACTTCGCGAAACCGGACGATCCCTTCGGCCAGTGTCGGACCGATCCCCGGCAGGGTGGCCAGAAGGAATGCCCCCGCACGATTGAGATTGACGCGCAAATCCCTTGCGGATCGGAATACTTCTTGTGTCGGGCGCTCCCCGGCTTGTGACTGCAATTGGACAGCAAACCCCGGCCCTTCCTCCTTCAACACGAGCCCTGAGACAGCCACGAGAGTTAGGATCAGCAGAAGGAGCGCCGCCAAAGCGGCATCTGTGGGGGCGAAGATGCGAAGTCTCATCATTCCCCTATCGGCGGCTCGGTCTGCAGCTCAAAGGCATCGTGGAGAACCCGCACCGCCCGCTCGGTGTCCCGTTCGTCTATCACGCAGGAAACCTTAATTTCCGAGGTGCTGATCATCATAATATTGATTTGTTCTGCCGCCAAGGCCCCAAAGATCTTGGCCGCCACCCCAGAGTGCGTCCGCATTCCCAGCCCCACGATGGATACTTTCGCAATCCGATCATCGCCCAGGACCTGGTCCGCCCCGATCTCCTTGGCCACGCCCTGGACAAGCTCCTTCGCCTTGTGAAAATCGACTCGCGGGACCGTAAAGGAAATATCGGTGTGCCCGTCCTGGCTAATGTTCTGAACGATCATGTCCACCACGACGCCCGCATCTGCCACGTTGCCAAACAGCTTGGCGGCGATCCCGGGGCGGTCGACCACCCGGGTAATGGTGATCTTTGCTTCGTTTTTGTTATACGCAATCCCCGAGACCACGACCCTTTCCATGTCTTGATCCTCCTGGACCACCAACGTCCCTGGACTCTTGGTGAAGCTCGAACGCACGTGGATAGAGACATTGTAGTTCTTGGCATACTCGACCGCCCGTGGCTGCAGCACCTTAGCCCCCAGGCTGGCGATCTCGATCATCTCCTCGTAAGTAATCCGGGAGAGCTTCCGAGCCGTGGGAACCATGCCGGGATCCGCCGTGTAGACCCCTTCCACATCGGTATAGATCTCGCACATGTCTGCGTTCAGGGCAGCGGCCAAGGCCACGGCGGTCAGGTCCGACCCTCCACGGCCAAGGGTCGTGACTTCCTCCTCAGCGTTTACCCCCTGAAACCCTGCCACGATAGCGACCTCGTTTTCCCGGAGCGCGTGCCGGATCCTCTCAACGTCGATATTGACAATCCGGGCCCTGGTGTGCACATTGTCCGTGAGAATGCGCACCTGTGTCCCGGTAAAGGATCGGGCCCTGGCGCCAGAGGCCTGGATGGACAAGGAAAGCAGCCCGATGGCTACCTGTTCTCCCGTGGCAAGGATAACATCCAGCTCCCGTGTATTGGGGGCATCGGTGATCTGATGGGCGAGCTGAAGGAGCCGATTGGTCTCTCCAGCCATAGCCGAGACGACCACCACCACATCATTCCCACTCTCCCGCACCTCAACAATGCCTCTGGCGACCTGTTGGAGCCGTCCAACGTCTCGTACCGAGGTCCCGCCGTATTTCTGAATGATCAAGGCCAACTCAATCTCCTTTCGGCCGAATTGTGCCCCCAAGGCCGAGCTGCCGCCAAAACCGAGCAAAGTAGTCGATTCCAGAAACCACGCTCATGGCGACTGCTACCCCCAGAGCAATACCACCAAGACTAAGGGGGAGACCGGGAACCCGTGAGGTCCCCAGATCAAGGATCAGGAGGCTCACTGCGACGACCTCTGTCACCATCTTGATCTTCCCTAACTGGGAGGCGGCAATGATGAGTCCCTGGGATGCAGCAATGCCTCGAAGCCCAGTGATGGCGATATCCCGGCCGATGATTACCGTGGCCACCCAGGCCGGCACCCGCCCAATCTCCACCAGCGAGATGAGCGCCGCAGCGATGAGCAGTTTGTCGGCGATGGGGTCCAGAAGCTGCCCCAGGGTGGTGACCTGTCTGCGGCTCCTGGCAATTCGACCGTCCAGCCAGTCGGTGAGGACCGCCGCGAGAAAGATAGCCCCCGCCGGATAATTGCGGGGTTCAGCACTCGCGATCAGGAAAACCACAAGGAAGGGAACCAGAAAGATTCGAACCAGGGTGAGCGTATTCGGCAGATTCACTGATGGCCACCTGGCATCACGTGACCGGGCGAACGCGTTCTCCAACCGGGCGCATCTTGCGTAACGGCACCCCCCTCTGCGATAACGAAAGTCCGGTGCCCGAGCAAGCCGTCCTCATTTGCAATGTCATCCAACGGATTCCCGGCCGGTACCAAGGCGGCCTCGCAGGTCCCGGACCCGCGTGCGAATGTCTCGGAACTTCGGTGACTCGCTGTGGATGGATTGGAGTGCCTCGAGCGCCTTTTGTGCGTCCCCCAGTGCCTCATAGGCAGTCGCAAGATCGTAAAGGACTCCCCAACGTTCCTCAGTCCCGTTCTGTGTTGCAGCAAGCCCCTCGAGCAGCTCTTCTACCGCCTGCTCCGGTTCCCCCTTGGCAAGATAGGTGAGGCCCAGGGGACCCGCACATCGGACCCGATTGGCGGCATCGCTAGCGGCCAATCGCAGTTCTTCAATGGCCTCATCGTAGAGTCCTAGGTCCTTATAGGCAATCCCTAGATGGTAATGCGTCTCGTAGTCGGTCACATCGATCTGTTCACGGACCCCTGCCTGGAATTGGTGAAGTAAGTCCTGCACTTCGGGTTCAATGTCCGCAGACGAAGCTTTCTCTTCCAGGGCCAGCTCCTCGTTCAGTTCACCGGCGAGGTCTATGAAATCTCCCTGGACAACTTGCGTGTCAGCAACTTTAAAGACCGTATCTTTCTTTGCGGCCGGCCGACGAGGTTTCTCTTTTGCGGGTGCCGCAATCTTGCGCTCGATCTCCGCTAACTTTTGTTTAGCCACGGTATGCTCTGGGTCCCGTACGAGGATTCGTTGAAAGGCACTTTGCGCCTCCTGCATCATCCCTTGCTGCACGAAGAACTCCGCTTCCTGTAGCTCATCTGTCAGTGTCTGGGACCCAACCACCTCGACCACCTCCTCAACTTGGTCTACAAGAGAGGTCACCTCCTGAGCTCCCCCCGAGGTGTCCATCTCCATAGTGGCAACCTGGGACTCCTCAACGAAATCTGCCGAGACACCCGCCCCTACCATTTCTTCCGCCTCGATGAGACCCTTTTCTCCGGCGGACGGGACTGTTGCGACCTCGGCGGTCTTCGCTTCCTCCTCAGCGAGACGGATAGCGTTGAGCCCCTCAGCGGCTCGGGTCGCTTCGGCCTCCCGTCCATGAGACCTGAATAGGTCCACCACGGCTTCATACAGCTGTCGAGCAACTTCCGCGTGTCCGGACCCGAGGAGACGTTCCCCCAGCGAATTGAGTCCGGTGAGGGACTCCTCCACTCCGCCCGGCCGTGTAAGGATCCCCGCAACCTTCGAGAGGGTCGGGCGATGCGCCGGGTCAACCCGGATCATCTTTTCATAGATCTCCAGGGTCTTGGATAAGTTGCCCCTCCTGAGGTAGTGGTCGGCGATCCCCTGAAACTGCTGTTTGGCTTCTGCGCGGAGGCCTTGCTCGGCATACTGGTCCGCGCAAGCTAACGAAGCCTCGGTATGCGAGGGGTCAAGCTTGAGCACCTTTTTGTAGACCGCGATAGCGCGCACAGTAAGACCATCATCTCGATAGGCTCCGCCTAGGCGCATGAAATAGGTGATGGCCTCGGCCTTATTCCCCATGCGAGCGCAGAGATCCCCCAATGCATTTAACACGTTAGAATCAGCCGGATCCGCCTTTAAGACCGTCTGGTATGCGTCGAAGGCCCGGTCGAGTTTTCCCTGCTGGATGTAAGCCAAGGCCCTTTCAAGGCCCTTTCGCTTGTCTTTATTCACGCAACTTCTCGCTGATCGGCTCTAAGCCTCAAAAATCAAACAATTGCCGGCTTTAGGATACCAGACTTTTGCTACACCTGTCAAGGCGCAACTCAGTCACGGGGCCGTCAGAAGCACCTTCTGAGCCCTATGTTCTATCGGCGAAAGGTCCAATCGCTGGTTCCGTACTGTTTCTGCACCAGAGTCTGAGCCGTCTTCAACTCTCGCGGTGTTAGTTCGCCCAAGTCCAGCCCGACTCCGGCCCCCTCCTCGAACCCAACATGTATGGCCTCAACTAACTCCTCCCACGAGGCGGATCGCCCGAGCACACACCGGAGAGCAGTTGCCCGCATTGCCATCTCCCTCGCCTGTGGAAGGAGTGCAATCCAGGCGGCAAGGTCTATCTCAATCAAGAGGGATCCCTGCTGGAGGAGGGCGTGGTCATACCGCCTTTGTGCCGACCCAACCAACTTTCGTCCATCGACCGTCAGCTCATACCGCGAAGAAGAGTTGAAACAGAGGCCGCCTGCCGCGCCTGCGGCGCGATCGCCCCGGCTCAAGGTCGCCACCACTCCTAATTTTCTCACGGCGAGGAGGAGACATTTGCTTATCCATAGATAGTCTTGAAGGACACCCCGGCTCCCCCGGCGGTTGGGCAGGGCAAGGCTGTAAGTAAGCTCTTGGTCGTGAAGGAGGGCCCGGCCCCCCGTGGGCCGCCGCACTACGGGGACCCCACGCTGATGGCAAGTAGACAGGTCCACTTGCCCGTGAATGGGTTGGTTGTAGCCCAGCGAGACGGTAGGGATGGTCCAGCGGTAGAGACGGAGAGTAGGGGGACTCCAGCCTCGGGCGCAACCGGACGCTAGTACCTCATCGATGGCCATGTTGGTCGGACCATCGCGGGGCTCGTCCAGAATAAAACGCCAGCGGCTTTCGTGCTTCCCCCGCCCGGGAATGCTCATGACTCCGGACATCGAATTACTCTTTATCGATGTCGCGATGCCGCACCCCCACCTCGTGGCCTTCAGCCTCAAACTGGCCGACTAGATACTCGGCGGCGGCTACCGACCTGTGCCGCCCGCCGGTGCAGCCAAGGGCGACGGTGAGATAGGCCCTTCCTTCTTGCAGATAGTAAGGAAATGTAAATCGAAGAAAATTCCAGAGCTGCTCTAGGTACGATCGAGCCCTGGGATTGTCTAGGAGGAACTTGGCAACCTCGGGATTTTGCCCACTAAGCGGCCGCAATTCCTCCTGGAAATGCGGATTGGGGAGGCAGCGGAGATCGAAGATGAGGTCGGCATCGGGGGGGAGACCGTGCCGGTATCCGAAAGAAACCATTGTGATCGTCGTTTTGCTGCCTGGTCGATGGTCGTGAAAGGCGCTGACCAAGAGTCTCCGGAGGTCATGGATGGTAAGGTCACCTGTATCGAGAACCATGTCGGCCTCGGCCTTGAGCTGGGCCATTCGCTGCCGTTCTAGACTGATCCCCTGGAGAATCGACCCCCGCGGCGCGAGGGGATGGGGCCGACGGCTCTCGCTGAACCGCCGGAGCAGGATCTGATCATCCGCCTCCAAGAAGAGGACGCGGACGGCATGTCCGCGCTGCCTTAGGGTGGCCAAGACCTCGTGTAAGGGGCCAAGGAACTCCCCCTCTCGAATGTCGATAACGAAAGCAACGCGGTCGACGTGGCGTTCCGAGTGGGCACAGAGATCTGCGACAGTTGGAATGAGGGAGGCGGGAAGGTTGTCAACGCAAAAAACACCGAGGTCTTCCACGGTCTTGATCGCCTGGCTCTTGCCGGCACCCGACATCCCTGTAATGATGATAAACTCCATGGGTCCCCGGTTGGCCGATTGTCCGCTGTTAACCGCTGAAGCAAACGAGAGGCAGTGGCATCGTTGACTCCTTCCGATGCGCCACCAACGGCTCTTAGGTCTCTGGCTCGATCAAGCCATAGTTGCCCTCATGGCGTCGGTACAACACATTGACCTCATCGGTCCGGGCGTTGCGGAAGACATAAAAGTTGTGACCGAGCAGATCCATCTGCAACATGGCCTCATCGAGTGACATCGGCTTCATGGCAAAGCGCTTGGTCTTCACCACGCGAGGCCCCTCCTCCTCCAGCGGGGATATTGCCATGCCCTGAGTCCTCGCGCTCCGATTGGCATGGCTCACTATCTTCCCCTTATATTTCTGTAACTGGCGTTCCACCTTCTCCATCACCAGATCGATCGAGGAATACAGATCCTCTGTGCTCTCTTCCCCGCGGATAGTGAGGTCCCTCACGTGGAGGGTCACCTCTGCGATCTGACGGTATTTCTGCAAGGACAAAACAATGTGGGCGGACGTGATCTTGTCGAGATACTTCTGGAGCCTCCCCACCTTTTCTTCCGCATATCGCCGGAGGGCCTCGGTGACCTCTAGATTGCGCCCGGTGAGAAAGATCTGCATGTTTTTGTAACCTCCTGAGCAAAAGGAACCAGCGGGAAGGGGACCGGAGGGAGACTAGTATCTCCGACGCCGGCTGGAGGAAGGGATCTTGAGTTGTCCCCGATACTTGGCGACGGTCCGGCGGGCGATCTCAATGCCCTGTTGTCTCAAGATCTCTACGACCTTCTGGTCAGAGAGAGGCTTGCCTGTATCTTCTCCAGTGAGGAGCCTTCGGACCAGCTCCTTGACTGTGAGGGAGGAAACCGACCCGCCATCTACGGCCTGGACTCCTCGATGGAAAAAGTACTTGAGCTCGAAGAGACCTTCGGGGGTGTGAACATACTTGCTCGTAGTGACCCGACTCACCGTAGACTCGTGCATACTAATATCCTCGGCCACCTCCTTGAGTGTCAGCGGCCGCATGCGAGTGATACCGTTTTCCAAGAAGTCTCGTTGAAACTTCACAATCGATTCGGTTACTTTGAACAAAGTGCGCTGACGCTGCTCAATGGAGCGGATGAGCCACAGGGCAGACCGCATCTTGCCCTCGACATAGTCCCGGGTCTCCCTGGAACCCGAGCGTCCCTTGCTCAACAGTCCGCGGTAGTAAGAGCTGATTCTGAGGCGGGGAAGACCATCATCGTTGAGGACTACTACAAAGCGATCATCAACCTTCAGGATAAAGACATCGGGGGTAATGTATCGGGGTTCCTCGGTGCTAAAGGTACGCCCCGGCTTCGGTTCGAGAGAACAGATCAGGAGGAGCGCATCTTGTATCGACTTCACCGGGACCTTCAGCTTATCTGCAATCCTCGTCAGATGGCGCCCTTCGAGTTCTGCCAAGTGATCGGCGACCAGGGTGCCCGCCAGGGCGACCTCTGCTCCATCCTTCAGACTATCGAGCTGAAGGACGAGACACTCCCGGAGGTCTCGCGCGGCCACCCCGACGGGATCGAAGCTCTGAACCAGCCGGAGACCCTCCTCTATCACAGTTAGATCTACCGACCTACTCTCCTTCAGTTCTTCCAGGCATACATTCAGGTACCCGTTTTCATCGAGATTTCCTATAATCTCGGTGGCCCACTCGATCATGACCGGATCCGAGGTGGAAAGGTGAAGCTGAAAGAGAAGGTGATCCGACAAGGAGCGGGGACGGGTTAGGCGTTCCTCTGAAGACCAGCCTTCGACCTCTTCCCGGGGAAACTCCCGGCGATAGTCTGAGGCGTCCTGCAGATAGCTCTCCCAGTCAAAATCGCTGAGGGGGTCCTCACTTCGTTCCCCCTCTTCCTCCCCTTCCTTTCCTTCCCCCGTCCCCTCCGCCGGGAGTTGGGCATCCTCCTCAAGCTCTTCTTCCAGAAGTGGATTCTGTTCCAGTTCCTGCGTTACCGTCTGGAGGAGCTCCAGCCGCGACAGCTGCAGCAGCCCGATCGCCTGCTGCAGCGATTGAGTCATGATCATCCGCTGGGTCTGACGAAGGCTAAGCCGGAGTTCCATAGCCATAGCTGCTCAAATCACTGTTGGTGGTTGCCCTTTCGCCCAAATCTCTCGGTGGTTCCCTCGTATTATCCCTGCTCACAGGCGCCTCGCGTCATCTACCATCAGCCTACAGGGTAAAACGCTCCCCGAGATAAATCTCCCGCGCCTTCTGGTCGGCGGCCAGCTCAGAAGCGGTCCCGGACAGCAATACCTCACCATGATGAATGATATAAGCGTGGTCAACAATTTGCAATGTTTCTCGCACATTGTGGTCGGTAACGAGGAGACCAATACCCCTGCTCCTGAGTTGCATTAACAGGGTCTGAATATCATACACGGCGATGGGATCGATACCGGAAAATGGCTCATCCAGGAGGATAAAAGCCGGCGACGTCGCCAGAGAGCGTGCGATTTCCGTGCGCCGTCGTTCACCACCGGAGAGACTATAGGCGGGTGCCTCGGCGAGGTGAGCGATGTTCAGCTCGTGGAGCAAATCATCCAGACGCTTCATCCGTTCCGCCTCACTCAAGGGAAGGATCTCAAGGACGGCCATCAGATTCTCCCTGACCGTCAGCCGCCGGAAGACCGATGCCTCCTGGGGAAGAAATCCCATCCCGCGCTGCGCTCGCTGGTAGACTGGAAGGTTGGTAATCTCCTCCCCGTCTAGCAAGACACGTCCGCCATCCGGTTGGAGAAGGCCAAGGATCATATAAAAAGTGGTCGTCTTCCCCGCGCCATTTGGTCCCAAAAGGCCGACCACCTCCCCCGGTCGGATGGCTAAACTGACCCCGGAAACAACCCTTCTCCCCCGGAAGGCCTTGACCAACTTCTCCGCTCGAAGACCATCCTCTGGAATGTCCGTCCCAGACCTGACGGAAGATCGCTGATTCACCAGCCAGATTCACCTCGCCTGCCGCGGCTGCCGCTTGGGGTAGATGACGGCGGTTACTCGTTCGCTTCCATCCCCCTCGACCACCTGGCGGTCCTCTTTGAAATACAGGATGATTCGCGTCCCACTCACCGTGTTTCCTTCCTGTGAGGCCCTGGGGTGCCCCTCCAGAACCACCTTCTCTTGGGGGATGTAATAGATGGCCCGTTCGGAGATCACCTTGGTTCCGTCGCTACGGGAAATCTGGACCTGACCGATCGCCACCATGCGTTCAACCGCTTCCATCTTCTCATCAAAGGTAAACTCCATCCGATCGGCGGTGACCGTAAAATCGGCCATTTTCGCCACGACATTTCCCGTATAAACCGCTCGGCGCTCTTTTCTGCTCACCTCCAGTCGATCCGCGGTAACGGTCGTAGGCCCCTCGGGCTCCCTCCCTTTTAAGGACGGGGCCTGGGCTGCCAGTGCGGACGTTCCGCAGAGGAGCAACAGGACACAGCCCACCCAACCCGCTAGTCGAGTCATCGACCGGGCTCCTGTTTTCTCGACAGCGTGATCAGAGTCGTGACCGGCTTGCGGATGGTCATGTGCTCCAAGATCGTGTCGGCCACCATCCCCTTCCCCCGGATCTCCAACCCCGCCTTTTTGATCACAACCGGAGCATCGGTGCTGATCTGCCGTTTTCCCGCAGACCAGGTGAGGTGTTCGGTGGAAAACTTCATCCCTTTGCTGGACTCGGACCGGACATGGCCGAAGAGCTGCAAATCTTTTGTCGTAAGGTCCACGACCGCCTTGTCGGCAAGAGTAGTTAACGATTCCTTACCATTATGAATAACGATCCGCACGGGGTGAACCACCCGAGTGAGAATGACGATTCCTCGATCCTCAAAGATCTCTCCTTTGTCTGCCTCAACCTCCCAAAGCGGCTTTCCCATTCGCGACTCGGTCATCCGAATCCGGTCGATGGTTGCATCGGGTGATGAGCTCGGCGACGCGGCAATGCCGGGTCTGCTGTGCCCTTCTGCCCCTGCCAGGAGAGAAAGTCCAACGACACCCATCCCCACGAGGGCACCCATGACCGCCAGGTTGGACAATGAGAATCGCATACTTTTTCCAGTATATCACACGGGGGGCCGACAAGTGAAGGAGGAAGCCAGCGATCATGCCACGAGCGTGGCAGGAGGGGGGGGATTAGGCGAAGGCACTGAGCCCGGTGATGTCCCTGCCCAAAATGAGGGTGTGGATCTCGTGCGTCCCCTCGTAGGTGTACAGCGTCTCGAGATTTAGCATATGGCGAATAACCGGGTACTCATCCACAATACCAGCGGCCCCCAAGATCTCCCGGGCCTGCCGGGCGATCTCCCGGGCCTTCTCCACATTGTTCATCTTGGCCAGAGAGATCTGGGTGTGATGGATCTGTTTTGCTTGCTTTAATTGGCCAAGCCGAAGACACAGAAGCTGCGCCTTGGTAATTTCCGTGAGCATATACACCAGCTTCTGTTGCACCAGCTGAAATGCGGCGATCGGCCGACCAAACTGGACCCGGGCCTTGGCGTACTTGAGGGCAACGTCGTAGCAAGCCATGGCCGCCCCCACAGCCCCCCAAGCGATGCCGTATCTCGCCTGGCTCAGACACATGAAAGCCGCCTTTACTCCCTGCTCGCTTCCGGGCAGCAGATTTTTCCTGGGAATAGGGCACTCTTGGAAGATGAGTTCGGAGGTCACGGAGGCTCGCAAGGAGAACTTCCCATGGATCTCCCTCGCGGTGAACCCCGGTGTCCCCTTTTCCACCAAGAAGCCCCGAATTCCTTCGTCGGTCCGCGCCCAAACCACTGCAACATCAGCTATCGTCCCATTGGTAATCCACAGCTTGCTCCCATTCAGGATGTAGTCATCGCCCCTTCGGATAGCCTTCGTTACCATACTTTCAGGGTCGGATCCGTGGTCGGGCTCGGTGAGGCCGAAGCACCCGACCTTTTCCCCCTTGGCAAGGCGAGGAAGCCACTCCTTCTTCTGCGCCTCTGTCCCAAAGGCGTAGATCGGATACATGACGAGCGCCCCTTGGACGGCTGCGAAGCTTCTGAGCCCACTGTCCCCTCGTTCGAGCTCCTGCATGATCAGTCCGTAAGCCACTTCAGAAATTCCAGGACACCCGTAACCCTGAAGGTTGGCTCCCAGGACTCCCAACTCGCCTAGGCGGGGGATGAGTCCGACAGGAAATGTCCCCTGCCGGTGATGGGTCTCGATGATCGGAAGCACTTCTGCATCGACGAAATCGCGCACCGTGTCACGGATCAAACGCTCTCCATCACTGTACAACTCGTTCACCCGATAGTAGTCAAGGCCGACAAATGATTCCATATCCATACCCGGAAGAGAGGAAAATGGAGAAGACCGTTCGAGGGAGGAAAATACCGTAGCCGCCCAGGGAAGACAAATTTCCCACACTCCCTGAGGGAGGAGAGAAAAATTTCTGGGTCCGCGATCGTCAGGTGGCTGGCACCTCTACCACCCTCATTCGCGGTTTCCTTCTTTTTGACGACGAGCCCCGATGATACGAACTCCTTCGACGCAGATTATAACACTATGAAGACAGCTGGGGGGACTTCCCCCCAGCGAGGCACCCCTATTTCTTCTTCTTCTTGGGGGCAGCCTTGGCCTTCGTCTTCTTTGCTGCAGCTTTCCTCTTCGTTGCCACCCTTTCTCACCCCCTTTCCTCGCAGGTCTTTACCCGCGACCTTGTGAGGTATCGCTCCTATTTCTTCTTCTTGGTGGTTTTCTTCTTGGCTGCCTTCTTGGCTTTGCCTGCGGCTTTCTTTTTCTTCTTGGCCACTCTTTCTCACCCCCTTTCCTCGGAATCTTCCCCCGCGACCCTGTCCGGGGGATCTCACAATAACGGCATCTGAAGCTCTTTCGCATAGACGTGCTTGGTCACGACTCCGACTAAGTGCTCTGCGAGATTCAGCGTTGCCTCTAGCTCATAATGAGAAATCGGCCGATCTGCCGCCTCCAAAAAATGCTGCCCTTTCTTTCGCACTTGGTCAAGGTCGTTCACCATCGAAGCTTCGCCTTCACCGACAAGGTACCCCGCCATCTGGAGGAGCGTTCGTGCCTGCTCCCGCCCCCGAGGACGAAGGCCCTCTACCAACGCGAGGGCCCGGGCTGCTCGGAGAATAGCATGGGCGGCAATGAGGTAAGCCCATTCCGGATCGGTTCCCACCATGGCCTGAGCGGTCTTCAGGTCTTTGTGAGCCCTTGCCATTAGACGGCTCCCCCGGTGCAAGTCGGGTGCCACCGCTTCTACCAGCCCTTTCGCCTTTAGGTGTTCAAAGATCATGCGCTGTCCCGATCAGCAGAGTGGTCCTTCCCTGTAGCACCTCCCGCAGGAAAGGATCTCCCTCTGTCTTCCGCCGCTGATACTCGCCCTCGTCAAAGACCAGGTAATTGACACTCCGCCCGAGGCGCAACTCCAGATCCGCCACGACCCGATTTAATCGAGCCATGTGGGCGCGCCCCACCACTAACACATCAATGGCTTCTCCCTGAGTGGCCTCATGGTTGCCAAAGATGAATGCGGTCCGGATTCCTGAAATACCCCGAAGCGCCTCGCCAATCGCCTGAGGTATTCCACGGGTCTTATCGATGATCGCCTTCAATTCTGGATACAGGGGAAAGGACTTCTCGACAGTGTAATACCGGAGATTGCCAACCTTCGTGCTCGTCAGCAGGCCTGCCTTTTCCAAATTATCTAGCTCCCGCTTAATTCCCGAGATATCGCGTCGAAGCTCTCGGGCAATTTCCCTCACGTAGAACCGTTGGTCCGGCCGGGTCAAGAATAACTCGAGCATTGCTACTCGGGTTTCGGACGAAAATAGTTGAACCAACATCTCGCTCCAACCCCATGATGAAATAAATACATCAAGCGATAGCTTTTTGTCAACATAATTTTACACCTATTTCAAAAAAATAAGCTGCCATCAAAAGATATCTCTCCTCGGGTGATAGGCTGCTTGAACAGAGGTGGCCAATCCTCAGGAAGGAAAGTGATCTCTTTCCGGTAGAAATAGGGTTTCCGTAACAGGAGGGCCTTCAAAGGCAAGCGGGTATTGGAGTCCTCGCCCATCATGGGGTACTCATGGCTCCTCCCGTGTCACCCCCAGTACTCCCCTTGGACAAGTCTGCCTCCCCAAAGAATAGGGGACGCTCGAAGCTCCGGTGAAAGATGGTCCAGCCCTCCCGGTGGGGATCGGGGTGGCGTTTGGCCAGCTTCAAGAAGAGGTTGACTTTCCCATCCAGGTTCTCCACCGCGTGGAGAATCAGGGCTTCCAACGTTTTTGGTCGCCGCGGCGACCCCCACTCGTACTGGCCGTGATGGCTCAGGATGTTGTGCAACAGCTCCATCCGCACCAGAGGCGGGAAATCGGGGATCTGCAGAATCTGCTCCTCTACAAACAGCACTCCTTGCGTAATGTGACCGAGAAGCCGCCCCTCATCGGAGTAATCGAACCCACGATCCCACGTGAGTTCAAAGATCTTTCCCACGTCATGCAGGATCGCACTGGCGAGGAGCAAATCACGATCGACCGCCTCCCCATAGTGAGCGGCGATGGTTTCGCACAGCTGCACCACGGACACCGTATGCTCCAGTAGACCTCCCAGGTACGCATGGTGGAGTCCTTTGGCTGCTGGGGCACCGGCAAAGGCCTCGCGAAAACCCTCCCCCTCAAAAATCCGAGAAAGGAGCTGCTTCAGGGGTTCGCTCGTGAAAGTGTTGACCGTCTCCTGGAGAAAGGCGAGCAACGAGGTTACATCCGCTTCGGTGGTGGGCAGAAAATCTTCCAAAGCGGCCTCGCCCTCTCGAGCTGGGCGCAGCCGGTGAATGGTGAGCTGCATCTCTCCCTGATAGCTTCCGACGATGCCTTGTACCTTTACCAGATCCCCCTCTCGAATCCGCTCTCCGACCTCTTCCAGGTCTTCCCACATCACCGCCGGGAGTTCACCTGTCTGATCTGCCACGAGGAGGGTTAAGAAGGGTTCGCCCGTCTTGCGGAGGCGGTGTTGAGGATTTCGTACCAAAAAGAATGAGGTCACAGTCTCGTTGAGCTTCAGATCTTTGACAGCCACCCGCTCCCCCATCACTCTCTTCCCATTTCGTTGTCTATGATGCCTCAGCAGGGGGCCGAAGCTGCTGGCGCAGGACCTTCCCAGAAATGGTCCGAGGCAAGTTCTGGCAAAACTCCACTTCCCGAGGGACCTTGAAAGAGGCGAGCCTCTCCCGAACAAAGCGCAGCAGCTCCCGCTTTGAGGTGGTTGCTCCCGGCTCCACGACCACGTAAGCCTTCGGAACTTCGCCGCGTGTGGGATCTGGAACTCCGATCACTGCCACCTCCACCACCGCGGGATGGGTTACCAATACCTCCTCGACCTCCCGAGGATAAACGTTCAGCCCCGCCACGATGATCAGGTCTTTTTTGCGGTCTACGATATACAAATATCCGTCTGCATCTTGTCGGCCCAAATCCCCTGTGTAGAGCCAGCCATCTCTCAAGACTTCAGCAGTGGTGTCAGGCTGATTGAGATAGCCCTGCATAATATTAGGACCCCTCGCCACGATCTCCCCCACGTCTCCCGGAGGGACGTCTTTCCCTGCAGCATCCACCACGCGCAGATCAACCCCCGGAAGCGGCTTTCCCACGGATCCTACCTTTCTAGCACCCAACAGAGCATTTTCGGTCAGGACCGGAGAAGCCTCGGTCAAGCCATAACCTTCGTAAATCGGAACCCCATACCGCGCTTCAAACCGATGAAGGACTTCTACGGGGAGGGCTGCCCCACCCGAGATGCCAAGTCGTACTGAGGAAAGATCCACCTCGAGGGGCGGCAGGTGTGACCAGACAGCATACATGGAGGGAACCGCACAAAGGACGGTAACCTTGTGCTTCGCCAGAGTTCGCAGGGTCTGTTCGGGAACAAATCGAGACTCCAAAACAATTCCTGCCCCAAGACTCAACGGAAACAGCATGAGGACGGTGGCGGCGAAGGAGTGAAACAAAGGAAGAAGGCAAAGAAAAAGATCCCGCTCGTTACACGGAGCTATCTGGTGGAAGGAGATGACATTGCTCATCAAATTTCTGTGGGTGAGGAGGGCTCCCCTGGGACGGCCCGTGGTCCCCGATGTGTACAGGCACACGGCTACGTCTTCAGGGCTTGTACTCGTTGGCCCACCTCCCGGCGTCTGGCCGACATCGCCGAAAGCGCCATATTCCAATGCTCCCGACTCTGAGTCCATGGGGATCACCCGAAGGGGGTGCGGAACCTGATGGGCCGCTTCCCGGAGGAGAGTCTCGAAGATTCGAGTGGTGAGAATCCGCTGAATCGCCGCATCTTCAAGAACGTAGCGAATCTCCTCCGCCTTATAGACGATGTTCAAGGGAACAACCGTCGCGCCAGCCGCCAGGATGCCGAAGTACGCCTGAACGAATGCCGGCACATTGGGCAGCATGACACCGACCCTCTCTCCCGGTTCGACTCCTAGACGGCGCAATGCGGCCCCTAAGCGTACAACAGACGCCCACAGCTCGGCGTAGGTGATTGAGTGATCGCCCGCTACCAGGGCGGTTCTCATCGCAAACTTCTCTGTCGATTGCTGCAGGAGGTCCAACAGAGTCACGATGAACACCTCAGGAGTGAGTTTTCCGGGATGCTATCAGAGCACTCCAGCGAAGTCAATTGGGAGCGTGATGAGAAATCCAGAAGCCATCCAGAGACTTTCGCATGGGTATACAAAGGCCAGATGGACAGTTCTAAAGAAGAAGCGAGGTGTGAAAAAGGGTTCTCAAGCACCGTAGAAAAGCTTGGGGGCACTTCCTCAGAGAAAAGGAAACGATGCTTACACCAGAGGATTAAGAAGCGGTGCGCTATACGGTTCCTGGAAGGGCCGGCTGCTCGCCCATTCCCTCGATCCCTTCCAGCTTCGCCTCGACTCGGTTCAACGCGACGGAAGCCTCCTCGTACTTGCCTCGAGCGTTGGTCAGGTGCTTGCCGAGGACCTCAAAGGTCTCGCGAAACTTCTCAAGGTCTCCACGCAGTCGCATGAGGCGCGCCTGGATTTCCCGAGCGTCGCGCTCGATATGGAGCCCTCGAAATCCCAGCACGATGACTCGTAGGTAGGCGTAGAAGCTGTTGGGCGAAACGGGAATGACGCGACGACCGATGGCGTAGGCCGCCGCGCTTTCCTCCTCTATGGCCTCATCCTTCACGATGATTTCGTAATAGACGTTTTCGGCGGGGATATACATGAGGGCGAAGTCGAATGTTCCCTCGTCAGGCAGGATGTACTTCTTGGCGATCTCATCCGCCCTGCCCTTCACGTCGCGGGCAAAGGCTCGCCGCATCTGCCGACACTTCTCCTCGTCGGGCTCCTCCAGCATTCTGCGAAAGTTCTCCAGGGGAAACTTCGCATCCACCGGGACCAGCCGGTCACCAATCTTGATGACTGCGTCGACGCGGTCGCCGGTCGAGAACGTGTGCTGCAGCACATAGTGGTCTCGTGGGAGCATCTGAGCGAGGAGATTTTCGAGAAAAATCTCCCCGAGTCCGCCTCGGAGTTTAGGGGATTTGAGGATTTGCTCCAGGCCGGCGATGTCCTTGGCGATGTCAAACACCCGTTGGGTCGCCTCACCGAGTTTCCCGAGTCCGCCTTGCACCGTACCCACTACTTGCGTGACATGGCGAAGCTGCTCTTGTACTCCGCTTCCCATAGTGCCCATGTGGCTGCTCATCTCTGTCCTGAACTGATAAAGCTCTTGCCTTACTGACGCCAGAGTGTCGGCCTGAATCTGTCGCGCCTCGCCACGGGAAGCTTGGATCTCTCTCTGCAGCAGCAGCAGGCCCTGGTCCGGTTGCCCCTTAGTGGCCTCGAGCCTCTTCAGATGGCTGACGGTTTGCCACAACGCCCATGCCATAAGCACCACAGCCATCGCGAGCACGATGAGCACAACTACTGTCCAGGTGGCCACCTGGTCCTCCTCAGTTCAGAAAGTCCTGCAGATGCCGAGCCCTTGCCATGGCGAGGAGTTTCTTTTTGGCCTTCTCCTCTACTTGCCGAATGCGTTCCCGGGAGAGTCTGAATCGCTTACCCACTTCCTCGAGCGTCATGGGCTCCTCCTTTCCGAGACCGTAACGCAGCTCGATAATTGCGCGCTCTCGGGGAGTCAGCACTTTGAGCAGCCGCTCGACTTCTTGCTCAAACGATTTCCGGACCAGTTCATTGTCGGCGGGAGGGACCCGCTCCATCCCTGGCTCCCGGGCTTCCTCTCGCCTCTGTATCTCCTCCAGTGAGGTTGGAGGTATATTTGTCTGAAGTAATGCGTCAACCTCGGCGCGAGTCAGTTTCAGGTCCCTCGCGAGTTCTTCTTCTGTCGGCTCTTTCCCCTCTTGCTGAAGCATCTCTGCCCGGCGGCTCCGCAGTTTGCTGGCGAGGCGGATCTTCCGGAGAGGGAAGCGCAGGGCTCCACTGGCCCGGGCCAAGGCCTGCATGATCGCTTGACGAATCCACCAAACGGCGTAGGTGATGAATTTGACATTGTAGTCTGGGGAATAGCGACAGGAGGCCTCCAGGAGTCCCAGGTTCCCCTCGTTGATCAGATCCAAAAGGGAGAGGCCATAGCCTTGGTACTGTAACGCCACCTTCACCACAAACCGGAGGTTGGATTCGACAAGCTTCCTGACTGCATTTTCATCCCTCTTGTGGATCTGCGTGGCGAGGTGGAGTTCTTCGGCCTTGCTGAGGAGCGGGATCTTGACGATGCGCCGGAGATAGGTAGAGAGAGCCTCGTCGGTTATCTCTTCGTAAAACTGAGGTGTCCTGCGTGCCATACTCGGAACCTATCATGGGGGTGGTTGACCCTTCACCGGAGGTACAACAATAAAGCGAGTGCTCTTTCCGCGCTGAGTCAACAACAGCAAGTCACTATCGGGTCGGGATGCTCGTAGAATTTCCAACAGATCTCGGCGGCTCTGGACCGGTTGACGATTGACCTCCAAGATCACATCCCCTGGCCGCAAGCCGCGTCGGAAGGCGGAACTCCCCGGCTCCACCGAGGAGACCAATACCCCGCCCTCTTCCACCTGGAATCTTTCTCGCAACTCAGAGGTCAGATCCTGCACCCCAAATCCATATCGTTCTATGGATTGGGGGGTGACGGCTGCAACCTCTTCACTGGGCATCTCCCCTACGGTCACGGTAAGGGTAAGATCCTCCTTCCCTCGCTTCACCTTTACCTGGACTGATTTTCCCGGTCTGATCGAAGCAACCAGTCGCTGAAGCTGGCGGACATCGGTAACTGACATTCCAGCAAACATTTCAACAACATCCCCGGTTTTTGCGCCCGCCTCGTCCGCAGGTCCTCCTTCCACCACGTCGGCGATCAAGACACCCGCCCCCGGCTTAACCCCAAACTGCTCAGCAAGCTCCTCAGTGAGGGGCTGGATTACAACCCCGAGCCATCCCCGGGTCACCTGGCCTGTCTTGATCAGTTGCTCCATGATCTCCTTGGCCAGGTTGATTGGTATGGCAAAGCCAATCCCTTGCCCAGTGGCCACGATGGCGGTGTTAATTCCGATCACTTCCCCGTCGATGTTCAACAAGGGACCGCCGCTATTACCTGGATTGATGGAGGCATCGGTCTGGATGAAGTCCTCAAAGGCCGCAAGCCCCATGCCGGCACGCCCAGTCGCGCTGACAACACCGATTGTCACTGTATGGCTCAATCCGAAGGGATTGCCGATCGCAATTACAAACTCACCGGTCCGAATCTTGTCGGAATCCCCGAGGGTCGCTGGCTTAAGATCCTTGGCCCCCTCAATCTGGATCACGGCCAGATCGGTCTTGGAATCAGTCCCGATCACTTTGGCTTCAAAGGTCCGCTCATCCACCAGCGTGACGCGAATCTCGGTCGCCCGCTCCACCACATGATTGTTAGTCAGGATGAAACCCTTGCCATCCACGATGACGCCAGAGCCTAAGCTCCGACGCTCAAACTCACGGGGGAGATTGAAGAATCGCTCGAAGAACTCTTCTCCGAAGAACTCCCGGAAGGGGCCGCGGAAGTAAGGCTCCGGGCGACGACGGGTTTGTACCTTCTGGGTGGTATTAATGTTCACCACCGAGGGCTTTAACCGTTCCGCCACCCCCACGAATACCTGCTGTAGTTGTTCTACCAAGGCCCGGGACTGCTGTTCGGCAGCAACAGGGGGGGAATAGACGAGTATAACGAGGGCGGCGAGAGAAACCCCGATTGTCCCACAGGCTCCCCGGGCAGGAGCCTTCGTTCGGATGTATTCCAAGACACACCCCTTCCCCGTAAACTCCTTAAAACTTTATAACGCTAGCACAGGGGCAGGGTGGTGTCAATCAGGGTGCCAGGACGAGGAGATGTCCAGATCGTCGGTGGTTCCAATCCGGCCATCGGGGCCAGGGCTCATCAAACGATAGGTCGATTCCTGTTGCTGATAGACCCAGGGTCTTCCCCAAGGATCCAGAAGCTCACCAGAAAGAAGACCTTCGGCGCGCAGCCGTGTCAAATTATCCGGGTACGCCCCACGGAGTAGGAGGTAGAGGTCTAAGGCCTGAGGAAGCTCGGATCTGGCCACGTTGAGCTTCCATGCCAGCACTGCAGATTGTGTAGAGGGCCTGTCCGAAGAACGAAGGTAGAAGAGGTCGTATCCTAAAGAGAACTGAAACAGGAGAGCGGCCAGCGTGACGGCCCCCAGCGTAGCCGCAGACAGCCACGAGGGGAGTCTCCTTGGAATCCGTACACGCACCCGCGGCGTGCGGACCCCTTCGGTGGTCTCGGCCCGCCGCTCGAGCTCGAGGGCCCCATCTGAAACCAGATCGGTGATGCTTTTATACGTGTCAAATTCTCCGAAGTCGCAAAGTTCTGCGATCTCACGGGCGGTCCGCGTCCCATCCACCAGTTCAAGAACCTCCAGCGACTCCGGTGCCACCTTCTCGCGATCGACCAATCGGCCCTTGCGCTCAACCACCACATCGGGCGACGGAAGCCGTTGCTCAACTAGAGGCCATTCGTCCATCTGTCGGACCGCCTCGAGAAGGATGGTTTCAGTCCCCACGGGAGGGACCTGACCTCGACTTGTGTCTATCTGTGATTGAGCGACAAACGTGTACTTCCCTTCTCCCCACCGCAGAGTCCGGTAGAGGGTTTCGAGAATCTGCCGCTGCACTACCCGTTCGAGATCGTGAGGGGAAACCCATTGCCCCGCCAAGAGGAACGGAATCAGCGGCTGCCCCTTGCGGGTTTGGAGCTGCCTTGCTTCCTCCCAGCGCTGCGAGGTGATTTGTCCGCGACGGACCAGAATCCGGCCCATGGTCTTCTCAAAGGCCTCCTCCCCAGGGGAGGCCCAGACTACCATCCCATCCTGCAACAGGACGGTGATCGTCTCCTCTTTCCGGGTAAGCGTGAGGGTCCCGGTCTTTCGCTGCATTCCGACGAGCTGCAGGATATCGACCAGGGCAAAGTCTTGGAGGGTGCCCTCTAGTGCCATCGGACGTTCCCCAGCCGCCTACGGCGGCTCCTGGTGTAGGTTGCGGCGGCTAAGAGGTACAGGCATATGAGCATGAACAGGCTTGCGGGTACGGTGTAGGGCAAGGGATTTCCGGTCAGATACGTTCCGGGGGTCAGGACCTGTCGTAGGAGTGGGGAGACCACTACGAGAGTGGTGGCGAGCAAGAGAAAACCCCAAACAGTCCTTCCTCGGTACATCCCCTCCATTCCTGGGATGAGCGCAAGAGCTGGCCCGACCCATCTCGGTTCCCGATAGGGCGCTTCTGTAGGAAGATTCTTAACCCCGCGAGTCGAGTCCCCCGCCCGTGCCCTCTCGATGATTCCACAGCGGGTGCAGAGCCGCACCTCACCTAACACTCGCTGACAGCGAGGACAGAAAGCCTTTCCGCATTCCTGGCAGGCCCGGGCAAACCTTCGTTGCTTCCGGAGCCAGAAGGCTACTCCGAACGCCAAGAGATATCCTCCGACCACCCAGGGAAGCGTGGCCAAAGGAACTCCCAAAAACCTTTCGCCCCAGAGGAACTCTGCCATCTCCGGGGACGGACTATCGAGAAAGAGAAGCTGGCGCCAGACCTGTTCTACCGGTAGCGGCGCGTCTACGGCGACGAATTTCCTCTCTTCTGCTTCGACCTGTTGCAGGCGATCCCCCAGGCTCGGCATTTCCCGCATCGCCTGAGCATACTCCTGTTGTGCCTGATCCAAGAGGAGCTGTTCTGTCAATACCTGGCTTAGGTTGAAGTGCGGTTGCGGAAGGGTAGGACTCAAGCCGATGGCTTTTTGATAGGCCGACTGCGCTTGAGGCAGGTCCCCCGCCAGATAGGCCAGATTCCCTCGATTGTTCCAGATCGCCGCTTCATGTGGTGCCAGCGCCTGGGCATCGGCGTAACTCTTGCCCGCCTGCTTCAGCTTCCCTCGGGTACGATGCACCCTCCCCAGATAAAACCGGGGGAGGAGATCATGAGGGGCCTCTTCCGCCCACTGACGGAGCGCGGCCTCGGTCCCCCCTCCTTGATTCCCTTCCTCCACCTGCAGGAGGGCTTCGAATCGGGGAGAGGAAGTGCTCGTGAGCATGGTTGCGAGAAACTGGTATCCTCCTGGAAGAAGCAAAAGGGAAAGGACCAAAGCACCCACGAGCAGACGTTCTCGACCCGTCATATAGATCCCGAGCGGTAACAGACAGAGTAATACGGCCGGGAGGAACCCTAGCCCGAAGATGATGGGGAGCAGGTATAGTGCGATGGGGAGGACCGCCAGCGTAGCAGGAGAGTATTTTTGTCGCGTCCATTCGGCAAGGTCGTGTTTGAATAGAGGAGTAACGCGCAGGATGAGCAAGAGTCCCACGAACAGGAGGCCCAAGGGGATCGCGAGCAGGAATGAAGCGAGAATATTCGTCCAACGGCTCGGGCCATAAAAGGGCGAGGTAAGACTGATCCACCAACCTTTCATCAGGGAGCGAAGTGCTCCCAGGGAACCCCGAGGGAGAAAGATCCGGGCCCTGGCAAACAAAACCCGAGGGTCGTCGGGGGCGAACTCCCCAGCCAAAGCTAAAGCATCCTCCGCCCCTTGACGATCCCCGTGAGCAGCGTATCCTTCGGCCATACGGACCAAGTCCCACCCGATATAGGCGATGCGGTCGAGACCCAACCGGTCTCGAATTTCTCGGATCTGTCGGAGCTCGTGATCTGCCGCCTCCCATTCTCCCAGGCGGAGATACGTCCGGTAGAGCAGCCATCGGACCGCCACCCGGTCTCCTGCCTTGGCGGAGGCCTCGGCGGCTGCCGCCTCGAACGGTCCTCGGTTTAGGGCCGTCAGAACTCCCCTGGCCAGGGGGAGAAAGGGATTCGAGACCTCCTCTCGGCTCACTGATGTGAGGGCCGCCCCGACTACTTCGAGGTTCGAGCCCTCCAGCGGCTTCCCCTCTTGAATGTACTGCTCAAGGGCCGGAAGCCTCACAAAAACGCGGTCCCAGAGCGCTACGGCTTCTCGCACGTCATCGAGACCTGCTGTCTCCCCCCATCCCGGGATCATCACCAAGAGAAAGAGCAGCAGACCGATCTTCTTGAGATGCTTCACTCGTCTCTCCACCGCTTGGAACAGAAATCGATTACCGCATTGGCACTATTGGGCACACTTCCACGCTCCACGCTTGCACAAACTATGCCATGTAGGGGGGGTCACATCGAGGAGGGAAATCGAGTGGATTGGCTCACTTCGAGGGTTTTCGGCGTGGCAATGTATTCACCCTTTCTCTTCGACAGGGGCTTGCGTGCATCACGCTTTTTCTTCTCTACGAGGTTCGAACTACCTGTTTGATGCCCTTGTTGCCATTCCTGAGACTCGTGAGCAGTTCGTAAATCTTTTGACCTTGCATTTCACGAAATTTTTTCAGTGATTCCTGCAAGTTATGTTGCTGAGGTAACCCCCTATCGGCTCGAGCTATGCCATCCCGGTTAATGCGTTGACTACAAAAGCTGGTCTGGTTTATTCGCCCCCAGCGCTGAGGAGGCATCGTGTACGTAATGCCCACGCGGCTCAATCAGCCCGAGATCCTGCCCTTCCCTCTCGCCTTTCTCTCCGGCACCACGCGAACGGTTGCCCCCCGTCCCGCCTTCAGGACACGCGCGGCACTGCCGCGGTTCGTAAAGATCTCCAAATAGCCGGCACTACCCAGGATGGTGCCTATTTCTCCCGCCGTCAGAGATTCATAGCTCTCCACAAGCCCGTGAATTTTCCTGTTCTTGACCGAAACCCTGAATTCACGAAATCCCGAAATATCGGAGGTGGAGATATTGGTCACCAGATTCCCGAACCGGTCCACATGAAGCACGGATCCAACAAGGTGTCCTTCCCTTTTTTTCTCGGGTGTGGGGAGCACCAGGCGCACGTAGGTGGTGGTAGGTCTGCCAAAGCGGTCGAGTGTCTCCCCACCCGAAAGATGCGCCGCCACCGGTGCGAAGATATCTCGCCCGTGAAACGTCTGACTCACGGGATGGAGGAAATATCCTTCCGCCGTGATTTCCACGACCCGTTGAATTTCACCCGATGCGAAGAGATAACTCAAGACCCCGTTGTCCGGGGCAATGTAGTATCCATGAACCCCCTCGGCCAGGAGGGACTTCCGTGGGCCTCCCACACCCGGATCGACCACTATCACATGAATGGTCCCCCTGGGAAAATACCGGTACGAACAGTGGAGGAGAAAGGCAGCTTCCAGGACATCCTGCGGGGATACCCCATGGCACAGATCGACGATTTCCACCCGCGGGTTGATCCCGAGGATTACCCCTTTCATGATCCCGACGAAGGGATCGGCACTCCCGAAATCGGTCAGAAGAGTGATGATCTTCAACTGCCTACCTTCACGAGAAGCCCCGATGCCTCAGCGACGATGGCCCCTCCGGAGGTGGCAGCGTAACTTTCCATCTCCACGGTCTTGCCCGTGTCTCGGAGAATCCTCCCGGTAAAATGCAGACGTTCCCCCACCCTTGCAGGGCTTTTGAGGCGAACCTCCAACTTTCCAGTCACGGCCCTGATCCCCCGAAGCCATACTCCGTTCACCATCACTTCATCGAGGATGGCGGCGATGATACCCCCGTGGACAATGTCCTTGAACCCTTGAAACTGTTTTGTCGGGAGAAAGCTGGTTTGCACCTCTGCCTCCCCCACGAGCTCGAAGTCGAGTTGAAGTCCGGCAGCATTCTTCTTGCCACAGACGAAACAATGCTGATCATCCACGAGTTCCATGATGGCCTCCTAAGATCGCCGTGTCCTGACCTCCGACGGCCAACGGGTCCTGTCGCCTGGCAGCCCAGCCGTCCTCGGAGAATTAACGCTCCATTTCATTCGGAAAAGAGCTGTCGGTGGCGAAATTCTCCTGCGGGCGGCTGGGCGCCCGCCCGGCGCCACCCGTTGGCACGACTTGCGAGCCGGCGAGGGGAGGAAATCCTGAGGAAGGCGGAACCTGGTTTGCGTTCGGCCAGGGGGTCCCGCCCTCCGGAGCAAAGCGGAGGTGGGGGATGGCCGTCCTAATGCCTCACAATCCACTCGGCGCGTAATACAGGACTTCCACCCAGGCACCCCCTGGAATTTTCCGCCGACGAAGGATGCTCTCCCGAGCCGGTGAGCCTACAGGCGACAGGACCCGTTGGCCGCGCCAACGCACCCCGTAGAAAATGTTCCGCCGGCCAAGGCCCACTCCCCGAGCCCTCACTTTTGCCAACTTTCTCGTTGACTTTTCCCTCCAGCTTCTTTAGAAAGAAACTGGTTGCCGAAGTGGCGGAATTGGTAGACGCGCATGGTTCAGGGCCATGTGGGCGTCAGCCCGTGGGGGTTCGAGTCCCCCCTTCGGCACCAATCGTGAAGCGGCCTTTCTACGCTGCCTCCCGCTAGATCGGGCCTTCCGGCCTACCCATTCTCACCAAAATTTCCAACAGTCAGCAAACGTATCGCCCGTTTCTCCCTCAAGAATATCCCCTTTAATGTGCAAACCGACACCAGTCAAGAAAGGGGGCGCTCTTGGTTCAGGAAATCGGCATCGCGGGCCGCTGTTCAACCCCTCCTTGAATCATCTGCCGTTCCACCCATGCCACAGGTCGTGCGATATTCTACACACGCCTTCCCCTGCTTACAAGCCCACTTCACGGATCGCGGGCGAAGATTGGCCTGGTTGATGAGCGGTGGCCGGATGATTCGTGGGAAGAGTGTGGGAGGATACAGGGTAGATGTTCTGATTGAAAACCGCGGGCAGGAACAACAGACTCAGGAGGGATGGTAGCCAACGATGCGGGTCCGAGAACAGGCGCGTCCGAACAAAGAAGCAAAGAAGAGATACAGGTAGAAGCCGAGGAAGGAGCCGAGGATCCAAAGCAGAGGAGGTGCCGTCCCGGACAGGACGAGGGCGATGAGAAAGAAGACCCCGTACCAGATGGCGAGCGCGCCCAGGTAGTCACGCAAGACCAACTGGATCTCAGCCCAGATCTGCGGGAGGGCAAAGGCCGGCCAAATCTGGCCCGTCCGGGCGAGATGTACCTGGGCCATCGGCTCGAACGTCCCAGAGAGGAGTGCGGCGATCGAGAAGAGGAAAGAACCTGCCCCCGCAGCCAGGAGCAGCAGGGGAAAGGCCATGTAGACAGAACCGACAAGTAAGACTTTCACCCCTCGGATGAATAGATCGCCGAGGCCCGTCCACTCGGGAAGGCGCTGCTCCTCTCCTCCGAGCACCTGCTCGAGCAGTCGTAACGTATATCCAAGGGCCAACAGGTTTACTACCGGTAGGATATTGAGGGCGGCACCGAGGAGAAGCTTCCGAACCGCTTGGGGGTCCCGAAACGGATGTTGAAAGGCATCAAGGATCATCTGGCGCATGGAGAGACTCCTGTTTTTGCTCCTGGGCCAAGATCCCCCAGCTTCCTCAGTCTCAGGACAACAAGAGGCAACAAAAGATGGCGAGATGCATACCTATTCTTCAAAACTCTTCACAATCTCATCCCGTTCAAAGGCGGGAAAGGATCTTTCCCCTTCTGGCCCAATGAGGAGGACGCCCCTCGACGGTGAGACCACGCGACCGATATGCCGCACAGCGACCCCTGCTGCCCTCACCGCCCCGAGCAGTTGGTCCCTATCTCCTGGGCGACAGGTGATCAGGAGAGCGCCGGAGGCGATGAGCCCCAACGGGTCCAAGTGAAACTCCTGACAGAGAGCGCGGGTCTCATCCAGGACCGTGATCTCGGCCTGGTCCACCTCGAGACCCACGCCTGCCGCCTCGCTGAGCTCATACAGACCACCCGAAAGTCCCCCCTCTGTCGGGTCGTGCATCGCACTCACCCTCGCCGTCTCCACCGCTGCCAGCGCCTCTGCCGCAACACTGATGCCTGGATCGTAGAGGTATCTTTGAGCGTGCTGGATGAATGCCTCAGCATAGCCGCGTGATCTCAGAAAACCTTCCCGCTCCCGGGCGAGAATAGCCGTTCCTTCCACCGCGATCCCCTTGGTGAGGAGAAGATCATCTCCTACTTGTGCACCAGAGGTGACCACTAAGCGATCCTTCGCCACCTCGCCGATCATCGTTCCGATCACGACAGCCCGATCGAGTCCCGGGGTCACCTCGGTATGGC
Organism: Candidatus Methylomirabilota bacterium; assembly: GCA_027293415.1. NCBI lineage: Bacteria > Methylomirabilota (SeqCode) > Candidatus Methylomirabilota bacterium. The sequence goes on along the minus strand of JAPUFX010000102.1, from coordinate 13,632 downwards.
CTCCGATCAATCCGACCTGAAATTGGCGACACGCAGCATCTACCTGTTCAAAAAGCCCTTCGACCTCGGCATGGGTGCCTCCCTCCGGAACGAGGAGGGTCATCAGGAACCACCGGGGCCTCGCCCCGCATGTGACGACATCGTTGGCGTTAATTGTTACCGCGTAATATCCGATATCGCGGGTCGCAAAGGTGATCGGGTCGGTCGACACCACGAGATAGCGGTCAGCCATCTCTATAGCCGCGGCATCCTCCCCGATTCGGGGCCCGAGAATCACACCTGTAACAGGGCTTGCATACCTGTCGAGTAGAGAGGCCAGGAGGCCCCGCGGAAGCTTGCCGGCCAAGAGGCGGTCCGCCACCGGTCCTTCCCTTAGAATTCGGGAGAGATGAATGGAGCAGGGGTTAACAAGCAGAAGAGGAGGATGAGAGCACCCACGGCCAAGAGGCGCCGACGAGGATCGAGAGGGGTCACATCGTTCATGGGTGGGGGATGTTTGAACCCCAGCATGAAGGCGAGAAAGGCCCAGAAGAGCCATCCGGGCCAAAAGGTGATTCCCAAAATGGCAAGCACGATGGCGGTGAGAAAGGCCAGCTTCTCAGACTGGCGGCCCAGGAGGGCGTACGCAATGTGTCCGCCGTCTAGCTGTCCAATAGGAAGCAGGTTGAGCGCGGTGACAAAAAAGCCAATCCACCCGGCGAACGCAACTGGGTGCAACACGATATCCATCCCTTCCGGAATTTGGCCCAAGGTCACTTCCTGGACGAACGTAAACAGGAGGGGGGATCCAAGGGAGATTCCCATTACTCCACGGGTGGGGACGATTTCGGACAGGGTAAGCCCAATCATCAAAATCGGAATGGCGAGAATGAGGCCGGCTATCGGTCCGGCGATCCCGATATCGAAGAGACTTCGCCGGTCAATTACCGGAGATTTCATCTTGATAAAAGCTCCGAAAGTACCGAGGCCGACTGGTGCGGGAATGAAATAGGGAAGGGTGACGTGGACCCCATATCGTTTTGCCGTGAAGTAATGGCCAAACTCGTGAACCCCCAGGATTGACAAAAGGCTGAAAGAAAACGGCAGCCCCGCCAAGAGGCTTGTTGGGTCGGTGAGGGGATCGGTTCCGAGCTGAATGGCTCCGACGAAAAGGGTAGTGATGACCGTGGCAATGAAGAGCAGAATCTGGGTCCAGGGTCGCTCGGCTTCGGTGCGCTTTCCTACAGCGGGCGTGGGGAGAATGAGGATCTCTCGTTGGCTCAAGAGGAGCGGCGAAAACCCGTATGGCTCCAGCCGCTGGCGGAGGACCGATACCGTGGTTTCAGGTTCAGCCACGAGGGTCCCATGAAACCGAACGCCCGCTCCCTGGATCTGCCACTCCTCAATCTCAAAGACACCGGAGAGCTGTCGGGCAAGGAAAAATCCGATTTCTTCCGATCCCCACTCAGCCATAATTCTCGACTTATACCATCGTCGCAGAGGTGAGTCAAAAATTTTTTCCGCCGGCCGGGACCAGCTCTAGCACAGTCGCAGGAAACATGGAATCATGGAACATCGGGTGGTTCCTCCCGCACCGCCAATCCTCTAACTGATCACTGTAATGAGGAGAGAGCGGGTCTCCAGAACTTCCCCCTGGGATGACCCACCGGGAACGGTTGAGATCGTCCAGGTCCACAATCTGTCGGTAGGCAGGTCCTACTAGGGGCTCGAAAGGGTGCGAGAGGAGATAAGCGGCAACGTTAACGGTCATCCCATCGCCTGGATGGGGAAATGGTCCGCGGTTCAGTTGCAGGAGGGCGTTGAGCAAACGGCTTCCCCGACCACGCCCCACGCCTAGCGGGTGCCGGAGGGTGAAGGCATGAATCTTTCCCCAGGCCCACTCCCCTTCCCCTCCCAGTTTCTCTTCCAAAAAAGCCATCGCCTCTTCAAGCGCTTGGCTCACCACCGGACCTCGCCCCTCGGGCATCCATGCAGGATCGCCCGCCTCCAGAATCCGGTCCATGGGCATCACCGACAGATGCATAAGGGAGCAGTAACCCTGGTACAGATCCGGGGCCACCTGGTCGAGTCGGTGAGCAAAGACCAGGAACCGGAGGCGCTCATAGAAGCTGTGGTACAACGCCGCCTGCCCGCTCTCCGTCGTCATCCGAAAATCCCAGTGAAGGAGCCGCTCTGCCGCTCGGCGGGCCTCCCCGCAAAGTTCCCCGACAACAGGAGCAATCACCTGTGTGACCACCATCTTGGCCTGCAGCGACAAAACATCGCCCTGAATGGTTGTCATTTCCGGTACGTCAAGCTCTCGCCTTTCCAACAGTTCGAGGATTCGTCGGGCCCGATACGGGGCTTCCCAAAGGTAAGTCAGTTCATGGGGATAGGTATCATCCACAATGCGGTGGTTGGCAGTCACGATCAAACCGGAGGGCGGGTTGATCAGGCATGGAAGTTCTTCAAAGGGGACATCCGCCTGCCATTCTGAGGAAGAAGAAGCTCCATTCAAGGGGAAGGGCCCCCCGCCTTGCGGGCGCCCTGGAAATCGTCCGGCGCAGAAGTAGGCGTAGTTTCCCTGCCGGTCGGCATAGAGAAAATTTTGGGCAGGGACGGCAAAGTCCCGCAATGCCCCACGAAACTCCTCTAGGCCTCGAGCCCGACAGATCCCAAGCAGTGCATCCATCTCTCGAGAGGGTTCGAGACCCGTCCAGCGGAGGGAAAGCGGAGCCTCGAGGGGAAGGAAATCGCTCAGGAGGGGACAGTCAGCCCCGCCGTGAGGGACATACCGAATGGTACATTGGCGGGTGGATCCACCGCGTATGGCGATTTCTTCCACACCCACCTTGAGACGGCACCACTCCCCATCAAAAGCATACAACTGTGGGTCCGACGGGTGCAATGTCTCTCGGTAAATATCTGCGTCATCCGGCACGGCTGATGTAATACCCCATGCAACATCGGCGTTTGCTCCGACGACCACGGCTGGAATGCCCGGCATGGTCGCTCCACTCACATGATATTCCGCCCCCCGCAACGCTACTTGGTAGAAGAGGGAGGGAAGGCCCATGAGAAGATGCGGATCGTTACAGAGGAGGGGACGCCCGCTTCGTGTCCGGTCTGGTCCCACCACCCAACTGTTACTGCCCCCCCAACCACCGCCCAAGAATCCACTCCCGGGAACGATGACCGGTTCTCCTTCGGGGTACACCGGCAACAGGGAGGAAAGGTCCGGATGAGGTGCCAGGGGCGCCAGCACGAGCTCCGTCCTGGCGGCGAGACACAGCATCCACGCGATGAAGCGGCCGATCGCCAGGCTATCCGCGGGCATCCAAGGTTCCGGTTCGTATCCCAGCAGGTAAAACTCGAGGGGGAGACATTTTTTCTTCTGCATTGTCGCGACGGCCGCGTTGACGCCAGACGCATACCGATCGAGAGCCGCACACGCCTCACCAGAGAGGACCTCCAGAGAGGCGTGAGCCACTCGAGAGAATCCCAAGGCCCGGTGCAAGCAATCTAATTGAACGACTGAAGGAGGTTCCAGCCGAGCTCCCGGCTTGACTTCGAGCGGAAGGTCCCCGAAGATTTCTGCCAGTCTTCCTCGGGCCACGCGCCGGTAGAGATCCATTTGCCATAACCGATCCTGGGCGATGGCGTACCCAAAGCCGAAGAAGAGGTCTGAAGTGGCCTGGGCCCGGATGGTAGGAATTCCGAGATGGTCCCGAGAAATGGTCACCGGTCCATCGATGCCTGCGACTGACTCCCGACCCCTCCGCTTGAGGCTAAGACGGCCTCGTATCTGAGGAAAGAGAAGTGAGAGCAGACGGGCACCAAGGACAACCAGGAACCGAGAGTACCGGTCGACCCATGTCATCACGGGCGCGCCGGCTCACCGCGAAGGGGGGACCGGAGCGGACCGCGTGACATACTGAAAGTTCGCAACGATGTTGAGCTGCCGAAACGTGAAATGGGGTGGAAAGGGGGCATACGGGGCCGCGGTCTTGACCGCCTCGATCGCTGCCTCATCCAGGATTGAAACGCCGGAGCTTTCGTTGATCTGCAGTTGAGCCAGCTTTCCTTCCCTGGTGATACTGAAGAGCATGACAAGGTTTGCTGTGAGACCCACCTCTCTCGCATAACGGGGAACAAGCCATTGCTGCTCGATCCGACGCTTTACCGTGGCGAGGTAAGGGGCAAACTCCGCACTTTGAGTTTCCAGTGATACAGTCCGCTCGTCAGTACCTGTATTACCAGATTGGCCCGCGTCGAATTCCCTCTCCTTCCCGAACAGTCTCTCCCTCCCTAATGCAGCGATCTGGTCTCGAAAGGAGAGGCGTGCCAATGGCGATTCGGGCGTGGGCACTGGTGAGGGGCGAGCCTTCGGGGTCACGGAAGGAGTCGGCTGCCGAATTACCTGGAGGTCGGCATCGGGTTTGGGTGGCGGCGTCGAGGATTTGGCGGGTTGCTCAGGACGGGCAGGTGGAGAAACTGGGGGAGAGACTTTCTGAATCTCTGGTGAACGCGACGAGTGCGGAAGAGTCGGCGACTTTAAGGTTTCGGGGGTAGTAACCGGACCCCGAATCTTTCCTGGACCCCTAGCCTCACTCGTCACCTGGGAGATATCTCGGCTTTTGATCGGTCGCTCCGCCGGGGGTGCGTCGGGTTGATCGATAAAGCGCGGGATCGGAGTAGTCGGAACGAGACGTACCATCAGAGGTGATGGGGTTTTGAAGGCGGGGGGCGCAATATGGACCTTCCAGAAGAAACCTGCAGAGACCAGGTGGAGCAGTACGGAAGCCCCAACTGCTCGAATGTATTGCGGGTGGTCTTGCCCCGTCACTTGATACTCCCATGCCCTACAGTCATCCCTGTCCCTTTCCGTGCTGTCGCTTCCAACGCGCAGCGCTCTGAAAGAGTTCCCGGGCGTGTTTTATGGCTGTAGCGGAGGTGTCGGATCCCCCGAGCATCCGACTTAGCTCCTCTACTTTCGCTTCCCTGGACAGCGGCATGAGCCGAGCCTCGGTCCGACCGCTGATCAGACCTTTCTCTACCCGGAGGTGGGTATCGGCATAGGCGGCAATCTGCGGAAGGTGGGTAATGCAGATCACCTGTCGCTCCCGGCTCACCCTCCAGAGCTTCCTGCCTACCACCTCAGCCATCTTCCCGCCGATTCCGGCATCCACCTCATCGAAGATTAACGTGGGAGTTTTATCGACCGAGGCGAGGATGTTTTTCAAGGCCAGCATGATCCGGCTTAGCTCCCCGCCTGAGGCGATCTTCCCCAATGCTTTGAAACCCTCGCCTGGGTTCGGCGCAATAAGGAACTCTCCCTCTTCCAGGCCGGCCGGCTTGAGCATGCCTCGCCGGTCTTCTCCCATAGTCCTCCTAAGCTCGACACGGAAATCCGTCCGCGGCATCCCAAGCTCGTGCAGCTCGTTGATCATCTCCCGGGCGAGTTTTTGTGCCGCTTCCCTTCGCCCTTTGGAAAGGCACTCTCCGTGCTCCCAGAGGTCTGCCTCAACAGTATCGATCTCCCCCTGGAGAGCCATAAGCCGCTCCTCCGCTCTCTCGAGCCGCTCCAAGTCATGCGCTGCCTGTTCCCGGTATTTCAAGACTTCGCGAATGCTGGCCCCATATTTTTTCTTGAGACGGCTGATGGCGTGGAGACGACCTTCAATGACCTCCAGACGTTCAGGATCAAAATCAAGTCGCTCTCGATAGTCCCGGAGGGAAAGTGCTACCTCTTGCAGCAGGGTCTTCCCCTCCTCTGCCATTCCTTCGAGGGGGGCGAGGCGTGCATCAATTCGTCCCGCCTCGCGGAGACGCGTGCCAAGCCCGGCGAGGCCGGGAAGGATCCCCCCCTCATCCCCCTCCATACGTGCATAAGCCTCCTCTACCGCGTGCAAAAGCTTCTCGTGGTGAGTCAGGATGGCGCGTTCCGCTTCCAGGGCGTCCTCCTCTCCCTCCACGAGATGGACCGCATCGATCTCCCGAATCTGGTGCTCCAGGAGATCTTTGTATCGGGCTTTCTCCCGATCGTCTCGCTCCAGCGCTTCCCGCTCTGCCTTCAGGGTCTGCCACCGACGATAGAGGGTGTGATAGGTTTGGAGCTCTTCTGTGAGACCACCAAAAGCATCCAACAGCTCGAGATGCCGGCGGGGACTTTGCAGGAGAACACTTTCTTGTTGTCCATGAATGTCCACCAGATGCTCGCCCAAGCCCCTGAGCGTAACCGCCCCCGTCATGGTTCCACTCACATAGGCCCGGCTTCTTCCCTCCCTGGCCAGGTGCCGTCGCAGAACAAGGTCCTCTTCCTTCAGGCTGATCCCCTGTGAGTCGAGGAGGTCATTTACCGGGCTCAAGTGCGGGAGGCTAAAGGCGGCTTCCACCACTGCCTCCTCTTCTCCAGATCGGATCATCTCTGAGCTCCCCCGCGCCCCCAGGGCAAGCGTCAGGGCCTCTATGACAATCGATTTGCCAGCCCCTGTCTCCCCGGTCAGGACATTGAGGCCGGGTCCGAAATTTGCGCGTACCTGTTCTACAATCGTGAAGTGTCGTATGGCAATCTCTTGCAACATTTCAATAGCTATCCACAGTCAGCTGTCAGCAATCAGCAGAGCCCCGTGTAGGTTTGGGTTTTTCGAACAGAATTATCTGTGAGCCGACGGCTCGCGAGTGCGCGGACGAAACCGTGAACCCTCAACTCTACACTCTAAACTATGAACTGTACTGTCAGCGTTCTCCCCACTTCAGCTTTGATCGAAGAATTTCGTAGAAGTTTTTCTTCGGAGACACGATCAGGGTGATTTCTCGGTCCGCTCGGCGGACCTCCACTTGATCCTGATACTGGAGGGGAAACCCCACCTGTCCGTCCAGTGTCAGATACACATTCTCATTCTCAGAGTTGAGCACCACCTGGACCCCAACCTCCTCAGGCAAGACCAGCGGACGATTGGTCAAGGTATGCGGACAGATCGGGACAAGAATGAGAGCATGCATGGTAGGAAAGAGGATGGGACCACCAGCGGAGAGACCGTAGGCGGTAGAGCCTGTCGGAGTAGAGATGATGAGACCGTCGGCCCGATAGGTCGTTACATATTCCTGTTCAACGAAAACCTCGAGGTCGACAATACGAGCTAAGGCCGCCTTCGTCATTACCGCATCGTTCAGGACAATATCCTCGGCAATTGGCTCCCCACCACGGCGCACCATTACCTGCAGGAGCATGCGACGACTCGCCCGGTACTTCCCAGAAAGCACTCCCCCTAAGACCGGGTAAAGCTCATCCAGCGTGATCTCGGTTAGGAAGCCCAAGCCACCAAGATTCACCCCGAGAATGGGTACCTCCCCAGACTCTATCAACCTGGCCACTGAGAGGAGCGTTCCATCTCCGCCGAGCACGACCACAAGGTCTGCCGCCCTTGGAACATCAGCCTTCGCCAGCCCTGTCTCCTCAGTCCCGGCAAGATGTGCCGTTTCCACGTCAAGGACGACCTCACGATCTTTCGCCTTGAGCCAGGGAATGAGCTGCCGAAGGACCTCCCGCGCCTCTGGCCAATGCGGCTTCATTACGATCCCGACACGCCGGAACACCCCTGTCTCCACGTCAGACCTCAACGAGCCTTCCCTACCACAATACTTGCGTCGAGAGAGCTAATTGTTTCCTCTATCAGCCGTTCAACGTTTTCGACACCCTTTGCGTGTGCACTATCCCTTGCCAGGTGAATAAAGAATTCCCGATTCCCCTTCGCCCCCGCGATCGGCGACGCGCAAAGTCCTCTGACCATCATACCGAGCCCGCACGCCGCTTCCGCCACCCTACGAATCGCCACGCCTTGCTTTCGGAGGTCCCGGACCACCCCTCCCTTGCCGACCTCTCGTTTGCCCACTTCAAACTGCGGCTTGATGAGAGCGACGATTTCACCGTGAGCGGGAAGAAGCTCTCTTATGACCGGAAAAACGAGTGTAAGAGAAATGAACGCAACGTCGATTACGACTAGATCGGGTAGATATGGAAGGTGGCGAGGAGTGAGATGCCTGACATTGAACCGTTCTAATAGGAGGACCCGGGGATCGTTTCGGAGTCGGTAGTGTAAGTGGCCGTGGCCCACATCAACGGCCACGACTCTGGAGGCCCCTGCCTGCAGGAGGCAATCGGTAAAACCACCGGTCCCTGCTCCCACGTCGAGGCACGTCTTACCCTGGACAATGATGCCAAAGGTGTCGAGCGCGGCCCGGAGTTTTAGCCCTCCTCGGCTGACGAAGGGGTGTTCCAGTCTCCGGACGTTGACCACCGCGCTCGGCGCAATCAAGGTTCCCGGCTTATCGACCCTCCGACCATCGACCCACACCCGTCCGGCGAGAATCAGTCCTCGTGCCCGTTCCAGACTCTCGACCAGCCCCTCCTGCAGTAAGCGCTGATCCAGACGTTTTCGATGCATCGCTCTGCCGCGACCAGTTGACCATCAGCCACCAGATCGTGAACGACTCACTGTGTCTGTCACCACCGCCACCAGACCGTCCCCCGGCTCAACCCTCGGCTCCCTCAAAGGACGCCTCGAAGAACTCCCCCCGTTCGTCCTTCTTGAGGATCGCAATCCGCCGTTCTGCCTCCTCCAGGCGGTGGGCGCACAGCTTCGTGAAATGAACTCCTTCCTCGAAGAGACGGAGTGACTCCTCGAGAGGTAGCTCACCAGACTCCAAGCGATTCACCACCCCCTCGAGCTTCGCCAGCGCCTCCTCGAACTTGATCTCTTTTTCATCCTCCATTGGGTGGCCACTTTCCTCTTGCAATCCGTCAGGAATCACCAAGACAAGTCTTTGAGCCTACTGCCGCCGCTCCTCGACGCGACAGATCAATCCCCCTTGGGCCAGGAGCACCTCCAGTCGCCCATTCTCCTCGACAGAGGCGGCACGAGTCACGATGCTGAGATCGGGAAGCCGCCGGCAGACACTGTATCCCCGTGCCAGAATGGCGAGCGGACTCAAGGAATCGAGCTTCGCCACCGAGGTTCTGAGCTCTCCACGCCAGAGGGCCAGGCGATGGTTCATGCTCCATTGAAGTCCCACTGCTTCTTCCTTCAGCCGTTCCCGCTGCCTCTTGACCCGCTCTAACGGGCTCAGCAGCTGGAGGTGACGCTCAACACTCCGCAGCCGCTCGGCGTTCCTGTCGGCTTGGTACCGCATGTGAGTCACAAGACGACTCAGAAGATCATCCACCCGTTGGGTGAGTTCATCCTTTCTCGAGATCACCAGCTCGGCGGCCGCCGACGGGGTCGGGGCCCGGACATCGGAGACGAAGTCGGCAATGGTGAAGTCAGTTTCATGGCCCACGGCGGAGACAACCGGCGTCTGGGAGGCATAAATGGCACGGGCCACCATTTCCTCGTTAAAGGCCCAAAGGTCCTCGATGGAACCGCCTCCCCGGGCCACGATGAGAACATCGAGGTCGCGCCGCTTGTTCAGGACCTCGATCCCCTCCACGATCTCGGCGGCCGCCCCGTCCCCTTGGACTCTGACGGGGAATACCACGATTTCCACATTGGCGAAACGCCGGTGAATAATCTGCAGGATATCCCGGATTGCCGCACCGGTCGGGGAAGTTATAATCCCGATCTTCCCAGGAAGTAGGGGAATGGATCGTTTCCGGGCGGGGTCAAAAAGCCCCTCTGCCTCTAAGCGGGCCTTGAGCTGCTCAAAGCCGAGCTGGAGCGCCCCGAGCCCCTTGGGTTCCATGTATTCCACATAGATTTGGTAATCTCCTCGAGGCTCGTAGATGGTTACCTTGCCAAAGACGGTGACGACCAACCCATCCTCAGGCCGGAACTGGATCGCTCGATTGCTCCCCCGGAACATAACCGCCCGGAGCTGCCCCCGGTCATCCTTGAGGGTAAAGTACATGTGGCCCGAGGTGTGGAGTTTGAAGTTAGAGATCTCCCCCTCGACCCACACCCCGGAAAAGCTACCCTCGATGAGGATCTTGAGCTCGGAGGTAAGCTCACTGACGCTGTAGATGCGCGGCCTTCTAAGCTCCACGGCCCCTACTTAACATACCCCCCCTCCCTTGTCAAACCTTTCCCCGGTGCACGAAGTCTACTTCAGTCCCTCCCCAGACTCCGAGGTGTTGGCGATACGTCCTGATAGCCACCGCGCCGTTTCGAAACGCAAAGGTTATCGCCCCATGCCGATCCGTACGAAAAACCTGGACCCCCTGTACAGCGTACCGTGCGAGGGTCTCGGGATGCGGATGTCCAAAGGGGTTCCGGTCGCCTGCCTGAATCACGGCCCACTGGGGCCTGACCCGCTGGAGAAAAGACATCGAACTGCTCCCCCGACTGCCATGGTGAGGGACCTTGAGTAGGTCTGCTTGGAGAACCATGGTTGTATCGAGGAGCGAGGCCTCCCCTTCTCGTTCGATATCGCCAGTGAGCAGGAGACGGACCTCCGGATGATCGACGTGGAGGACCAGGGAGTTGTTATTGACAATGGCCGAACGGTGTCCCTTCCTTGGATGCAAGAAGGACCGGGGTGGATGCAGGGCTGTTACCGTCACTTCGGTACCGAGTTGAATGCTCTGTCCCCGAGTAATTCGCCGCAGGGGAATCCCCTCTTCTCGGACGAAGGCCTGAAGCCAATCATAAGTCGAGGAAGCAGAGGGATACCCGGACTCCCAGATCTCCCCCACCGGTATGTTTTCAATCACCGCTCGCAACCCGTTCAGGTGGTCAGGCTGCGAATGGGAGAGGACCACCACATCGAGATGCCGCACCCAGCGATGCCAGAGGTAAGGAAGGACTACCCGTTCCCCAATATCGAAGCGGTCATCGACATTGCCGCCCCCATCTACCAACATAGTCCGTCCGCCCGGCAGTTCCAGAAAAATAGCATCCCCCTGCCCCACATCGAGGAATGTTACCTCGATCCCCCGACGCTCGATAGGAAATAACTTCCAGGCCACCTGTCCTATAAGAAGCATGCTTGTGACTCCAAGAGCAAGCCCCCTACGACGCACCACCGGGAAGACCATAAGACCGAAAAGGGTATAGCACGTGAGCACCATCAATACTGGGGGGGTGTAAAGGCGGATGGAAGCGAGGGGGAGCCCGGCAAAGAAGGATGCCACATTCATCATCCCTCGGGCCAGAAAGGAAACGCCCGACGCAAGGAGGGGAATTCCACCTTGAAGGGGAAGCAGGAGGAGGCTATAGGCCATCCCGGCCGCTGTGAGGCAACCGCCCAGCGGGACGATCAGCAGGTTAGCGACGATCCCCGTGACGGAGGCTCTGTTGAAATGCAGGGCAAGAAGTGGTGCAGTCCCCAACGTCGCCGCCGTCGAGGCCACGAGAGAAGCCAACACCCACCGCGAGAGGCGACGGAGGCGTGAGAAGTCAAATCGGTGAAGAACGACCAGGATGGCCCCTGTCGCTACGAAGGTCAACTGGAATCCTGCGTCGAAGAGGTAGAGAGGATTCCAGAGGAGAAGGAGGAAGGCCGCCAGACCAACCGCGTTAAGGAGATCTCGGTCCCGCCCCATGATGAGGGCTAACAGGTACAGGCTCACCATGAGGGCTGCTCGGACAATCGGCGGGCTCCCACCCGTGAGAAGCGCGTAGAAAACCACTCCGAGGACGGTGAGCAGGCTTGAAGCGGCGCGCGGGAGACGAAGGCAGCGGGCCAAGAAAAAAAGAGCACCAGCGAGAAAGCCGAGATGAAGTCCGGAGATCACGAGGATATGGTACGTGCCCGAGTTGAGGAAGACATTCCGAGTCTCCAGGGACAGACCAGAACGGTCTCCAAGGACGATGGCACGGAGCATTCCCCCCTCTTCACCGGGGAAACCGGCACGTATCTGCTTGAGCATCGTCTTCCGGAGATCGAAAACGCGCCGCAGAATCCAGAATCCCCCCGCTCGGTCCAGGATCTGGACCTCTCCCCTGTCCCAACCCCACCCCTCCAAATAAAATCCTCTCGTCAGGGCATACCGGGGATAATTGAAGGCCCCGGGATTCCAATACCCTCTCGGACGGCGAAGCCGAAAATACCCCCGAATCCGATGCCCGTATTGGTACTCCTGGACCGGAGCGATGATGCTGAGTCGAGCACCGCCAGTAGCCGGGGAGCGAACCCCCTCCAAGTTGATCTCCTGCACTTGCAACAGGAAACGGAGCCGTCCCTCCCGCCGCCACCCGCCTCCTGGAGGAAAGATTTCCGGCGGGGACACAATAATCCCCTCGAGTTCTACTTTCTCCGTCAGCGAAGCATCGGACACCTTGGAGAGATGAAACCGCCCTTGGGGGTGGACCGACTGCAACAATCGAAGTGATCCGAAGAAAAGGAACCCCAAAAGGACGAGAATCGTCGCGAGGATCCGACGGTTGGTCCACAAGGCCAAACCCGCCGTCCCCAAGAGGAGAAAAAGGATATATATGAGAAGAAGAGGCTCGATCGGCAGAAGGGGACCGACCACCACTCCGGTCCCATACATGAGAACCAATGGGAGAAGAGGACGCCGGAAATGAGGGGACGATGGTGATCGAAGAGAATCCTCTATATTGTTGGCGCAAGACAAAAGGAGATGCCCTCTCAGGTGCAATCCCGTCCGGAAGAATGTTTACTTTTTAGAAGCGACTTAGTTGGAAATTATGGCCGAGCTTTTAAAGGAGATAGGGAAGGTAGACGACCTGATAGGGTTGGAATAGCAGGAAATGGGCGTTGGGGCACAATTGTTCGTGCAGCATGAAACGAGATGCCCTCTCGGGTCGGAACCGAGAGGGTCTCTTTGCTTCGGAGTCTCCAGCTGTGTGTGCTTGGTGAGGTTTCAGTGCCAGCGAGAGAGGTGCCATAAGCAGAAACCAGCAGGATGGTGTGCGGCTGGAACGATGTGGCGGCAGCAGTCGATTGATGCGCGGTGCGATCCGGTGTCCTAGCCAGGTGAGAAAGCCTGCATCTGCACCGCACAGACCAAGCACAAGCAGGCGGGATCATACGAATGCAGGGAATGGGCAGCCAGCGTCAGGTTCCCGCGGGCCCGCGAACGTCTTCGCTGTTCTTCTGGTAGACCGTCATTCGCCGTCGCCCGGAGATGTGCTCACGCCACCAGTGCACCAGCCAGTTGTCGAATTGGATCCGGGTCAAATTGACGCGGTAACGATCCAGATAGGGCACCGCCATGCGCACACCGAAGGCCCTGGAATCGTCCAACACGATAAGTCCACCAATGCGCAGGACGCGGTCGCTAGCCAACACGTCGGCCAGGGTGTAATCGAGGCAGTGATTCCCGTCGATGAAGGCGAGGTCAAAGCGTTGGCCCTGTTTCTCCAGATTTGGAATCGCATGGATCGAGTAGTCCTCGATCACCTCGATGTTTCTGTCGAGCCCCAGGCGCTCAAGCATGGCGCGGCCCGCATTGTGCCACTGGGTCGATTGAAACGGGTCGATGATCACGTGGGCCCCATCTTGCTGAAGGTAGGAGAGTTGCGCCTTGGCGATGTAAGCGCAACTCGCGCCGTTTGCCATCCCCACTTCCAGGATTCGTCGGGGCTTGAACATCATCACCAGGGTAAACAGAAACCTGCCGTATCGCGGAACCACGGCCCAGATCGAGGTTGGGCTCTTCGCGATGCGATCGATCTCGTCCGTGCCTTCCGC
>JAPUFX010000101.1 GCA_027293415.1 Candidatus Methylomirabilota bacterium | reverse complement strand
AGATAGAAATAGGGGTCAGACTGGAATTTCCTCGCAGGACATGGTACCCTCCGGACGATCACTGACCTGGACCTATGGAGGGATCGACTAGAGAAAGAGGTTCCTGACACCTTTTTCGCCGTCGCCGCTTTCCAGACGTTGATCCCTCTCCCCCCCCCATACAAAGATCGCCTCTAGCTCCCTGTTGTTGCCCGGGATATGCTGCGGGCTGATAGCTGGATAGACTGCGAATCTTGCAGTCTATCCGGGAGGGTCGCACCGGACAAAGTGGTGGATAAGTGTTGGACTTTGCAGTAGACTTGCCCACCAATGGATTGCTGAGGCTGCCTTGCTATGCTGCAAAGGCAAGCCGCAGCAGACTTACTAGTTATGCTCTTCAGTAGATAGTCGGCATGATGAATCACAGACAAGAACAGAACAGCTGATTTTGCCATTCCCAATTCAAAGGGGGTTGATATGGGCGATAAAGGAAAGAAAGACAAAGGGAGAAGAGAAGATCAAAAAAAGCCCAAGCTAACAATTAAGGAGAAAAGGAAAAGGAAGAAGGAGAAAGGGAAATAGCTACTCGATAGAGCATAACAACTCGCTGCAGCGGACCCGGCCAGCGCGCGGCCTTCGCTCCAGAATAGATTTACCGGGCCGCTGAGCTCGCAGCCATTATGCGTCAAACGCGTAACCGCCGCTCCAAGGACTCCAAGTGTCTGAATTCTTGAAACACCTTGTGGATCGTCTGGTCGACGCAGTACCTGTTCTCCTCATTGTTGCTGGCATCCTGCTGTTTCTCGGCAGCGTCGGTGGGGGTGTGCGGTACCAGTCCTTTTTTCCCATTGACGATCCAGTTTCGCGTGTTGCCTGCGGAATCGGTGGTGCTCTGGTCTTCGCCATAGGTGTCTATCTCTGGTCTAGCCGCAAAAGCGCCGCACCGAACGCCAAGGCCTTCGGAATCAAAATCACTCAGCCCAAGACGGGGAACATTGTTGCAGGATTTCGGGGACACAATACTGATTTTTTCTTGACTCCCACGTGGGCAGGCTAATACCTTTCGCCCATGGCGAGGATTTCCAGAGAACTGGTGCCTGGTTCGAGTAAAAGCGCCTCCCGAAAATATGTATTATGTCCCCTGATTTGCTTATGATCTATATCCATGTCCTAATCGAGGGGGCGTGGGAGTCCGCAGCCCGGCCGACGGCCTGGCATGGCCGCCCGAACCAGGAAGCGAGATATCCTGACCCGCTGTGCAGTGTTTGTCTTGCGGGAGGTCCGGAAGGATTTGCGTATCCGATGACAAACACAGTACAATTGCCGTTGAATTCCCGGGCAGCAGGCGTGATATCCTGACCCGGATGGGGAGTTATACGGAACAGGCTACTCATAGTTAGGCTGATCAGAGGAGTTCGGCACGAGATATGAAAACCATGACCCGAGAGGAAATAGCCCAGTTGGCGATCCGGAAATACGAGGGGACGACTTGCCTGGTCTCGTCGGCTCAGGACGTGGAGCGGGCGATTCATGTGATCCACGGCGAACAGGTGGTGGGACTGGACACGGAAACGAAGCCCGCGTTCCACAAAGGTCAATTTCATCTGCCCTGCCTGGTACAGATTGCCACCGCGTCCGTGGTGTATCTCTTTCAGTTGAAACGGATGGACTTTTCTGGCGCGTTGGTGGAAATGCTGGAAAATCCGGCGCTCATCAAAGCAGGCATCGGGCTGGCTGACGATTTCTCGAATCTCAAGAGGGTTTTTCCGTTTGAACCTCAAAACATCGTTGACCTGAGCCTCGTGGCGCAACGGCAAGGCATCAAACAATCAGGCATCCGCAATCTGGCTGGGCAGCTGCTCGGATTTCGCGTCACCAAGGGCTCCTCCACTTCCAACTGGGCCAGCCCCCGGCTGATGCCGAAGCAAATCGCTTACGCCGCCACCGATGCGTGGGTTTGCCGGGAACTCTTCCTGCGTTTTCAGCAACTCGGGTTCCTCGATCTGGAAGAGAGCGAGGGGACGTTGCGAACTAATGAACTTACGCCTAACAATTCGATCCAGCGGACGCGCCAGAAACGGGCGCGCCGCTGAACTTTTCCGTTAATACGGAAAAGGGGATAAGTACAATTATTGGCGAGGCTTTGGTCGCATCTTGTGGGAGAACCGGAGCCAGACAAACCAGCTCTGAAAATGGCCTGTTGCTCGGCCACAGGACTGAGTATTTTTTCCCCTTTGTCGCCTGCCATACGAAGTCCCCGTTCTTGGTCCTAGAAGCTTTGTGAGGCTACCAGTGGCGAAAGAGCCAGAAAGCCGGAGTCCGCGCAAGCCAAAACGTTAACTCCTCAAACCGTTTTGCCGCTTGCACCACTGCACCCCTGTACTGCTGTACCCTCAGCACTTTTCTGCACTGGCTTTTTATTGGTCGATGATCCCGAGCATGCGGCGCTGCAGATCGCGGATCTGGTCCCGTAGATCGGCAGCCTTCTCGAATTCCAGCTTCTTGGCCGCCTGCTTCATCTGTTTCTCCAGCGTAGCCATGAGGGGAGGGATCTCTTCCCGAGGGATGTACTTCACCCGCTCCTCGTCCGCCACCGCGGGCACGGTATAATAATCTCGCTCATAGATCGAGGAGAGGACATCGATGATCTGCTTCTTGATGCTCTCTGGTGTGATGCCGTGTTCTTTATTGAACGCCGTCTGAAGGGTCCGCCGCCGGGTGGTCTCGTCGATCGCCACATTCATTGATCTGGTCGTGGTATCGGCGTAGAGGATTGCCTTGCCTTCGACATTGCGTGCGGCCCGACCCATGGTCTGGATGAGCGAGCCGGAGGAGCGCAAGAACCCTTCTTTGTCCGCATCGAGGATGGCGACCAGGGAAACCTCGGGGATGTCGAGCCCCTCCCGGAGCAGGTTGATCCCGACCAGGGTATCGAATTTCCCGAGGCGGAGGTCGCGGATGATCTCGTACCGTTCCAACGTGTCAATGTCCGAGTGTAGGTACCGCACTCGGATCCCGTGCTCGGCTAGATAGTCGGTCAGCTCTTCGGCCATCCGCTTTGTGATGGTGGTGACCAGGATCCGCTGATCCCTGGCGGCGCGAACCTGAATCTCATGCATCAGGTCGTCGATCTGCCCCCGGGTCCGTCGCACCTCGATCTCGGGGTCAATCAGGCCGGTCGGCCGGATGATCTGCTCAACGACGGTTCCGTAGACCTTTTTGAGTTCATACGGGCCGGGGGTGGCCGAGACGTAAATTGCCTGGTTCACGCATCGCTCGAACTCGGCGAAGGTGAACGGCCGGTTGTCCAGAGCCGAGGGGAGGCGGAACCCATACTCGACCAGGGTTTCTTTCCGCGACCGGTCTCCCCGGTACATGCCGTGAAGTTGGGGAACCGTCTGGTGCGACTCGTCGACAATGACCAAGGCATCCTTCGGAAGGTAGTCCATGAGCGTCGGGGGCGGCTCTCCGGGCGCCCGGCCGGTGAGATGTCGGGAATAGTTTTCAATTCCCTTGCAGGTTCCTATTTCCCGCATCATCTCGAGGTCAAAAAGGGTCCGCTGCCGCAGACGCTGCGCCTCGAGAAACTTCCCGTGTTGCTCGAACCACGCGACCCGCTCCTCGAGCTCCTCCTCGATGGCATGAAGGGCATGCTGCCGCTGTTCTTCGGGCGTCACGTAGTGGTTGGCCGGGTAGATGGGAGCCCGGTGCAGCCGCTTGAGCTTTGCCCCAGTGAGCGGATCGATCTCCCACAGTCCCTCGACCTCTTCCCCCCAGAGCTCTACGCGCACGGCCGTGTCGGCGTACGCGGGGAAGATCTCGACGACATCGCCGCGGACACGAAAGGTTCCCCGGTGAAAGTCGTAGTCGTTTCGTTGGTACTGGATCTCGACCAGCTTCCGGAGCATCTCTTCGCGCTGGCACCACCCCCCCTGCTCGAAGAACACCATCATGCCGTAGTAGGCCTCGGGCGAACCCAGCCCGTAGATGCACGAGACCGACGCGACGATGATGACATCCCGTCGCTCTAACAGGGAGTGCGTGGCGGAGTGGCGTAGCTTGTTGATGTGCTCGTTGATCATGGCATCCTTTTCGATATAGATGTCGGTCTGGGGGATGTAGGCCTCCGGTTGGTAGTAGTCGTAGTAGCTCACAAAGAACTCGACGGCATTTTCGGGGAAGAAGGTCTTGAACTCGCTATAGAGCTGGGCGGCCAGCGTTTTATTGTGCGCGATGATAAGGGTAGGCCGCTCGATCGCCGCGATGACATTGGCCATCGTGAAGGTCTTCCCCGACCCGGTCACCCCCAAGAGCACTTGGTGCCGCTTGTCCTGGAGGATCCCCTCCGTGAGCTGCTGGATGGCCCGGGGCTGATTCCCCTTGGGTTCGAAATCGCACTGCAGCTTGTAAATCGACATGCTCCCCTCTGGGTAATCGGCGTGATGATCTCTGGAAGGATTATCGCTGAAAGGGGGGGGAAAGACAAGGGACCCACCGGGATCGATATGGACGGTTGGTGGTGGTGCAACTCACGGTCACCGTCCGGGACACACTGGTGGGCCGACCTGGGATTTAGAGGATTTTGGCTTTCTGGTAGGTGGGGACGTGCTAGCTCTCGTTCGGCTCAATATACCAACGGCCGTTTACGTTTACGAACGTCCCCGGCTTGCCGCCGACCGTGGCGGTGGCGTGGTTACCCTCAATCTTGAGGTTCGTGAGCTCGCCCTCGACGTTGCCCGTGATCTTCGAGCTGCCGCCCTCAAACCCCATATTGGCCATGAGGGCCTGGAGGTCCTCGATGAGCGCGATCACATTGACGCCATCGAACATCTCCCGTGCCGCCCTCGCGACAGCGTCTTTGTCACCTGAGTTGACCGGGGGCACACCCTTCGGCAACTCTTTGACACCGTGCTTCTTGAGCAGGGCGTCTAACTCCCTCTGGGCAGCATTTGCATCCCCGCCTTGCATCGCGGCCTTCATGCTAATCGCGATGTTGGCGCCCTGGACCATGGTGAAGCCCATCATGGCACGAGCGTCCGGCGAAATCAGTCGGAAGAACGCGCGCATGTCATCCTGCTGCGCCGCAGCCCTAGCGCGTCTCCAGACGTCCTGAGGCGAGTCGCCACCATCGGTCGTCCCGATAGCCGCCTGCTTCATCCCCCCGTCGAACGACCCCTCCGGTTCCCAAGAGCTGGGAATCTGCTGGGGGGTCTGAGGGGTGGGGGCTAATACAGCAGGTATTAGCCTCCGGACGCGACTCTTCCACTGGTCATAGGGTTCCAGGGGGGTCCACCCGGGGGAGAGGATGATGCGCAAGGTCTGGCCGGGTTCGAGCAGGTTGCGGTGCTTGATCGTGCTCCGGTTCGTCTGGAAGATTCGGACCCACTGACGGGCATCCCCATAATAATACGCCGCCAAGAGGTGAAGGTTGTCACTCTTCTGGACCTGATGCATAGCCTCGGTCGGCAGGGGTGCCTGAGACCAGCTATGCGGCTCTCTCACTTGCGCCTGAACTCGCAGAGGGGTGACTGAGACGAAGACTAGGAGAGCGACAAGGGGGATTGAACGTCGCCATTGCATGGGTAGACCTCCTGGCTATTTCCGTTGCCTTTCAGTGACCTGACCGCCTCAGCGGGCAGGTACTTCTCCCACACGTGCAAGTGGCGGGCCGACTGGGCCAACATCGTTAGATATAAGGCTGAGATCGGTTTGACTGGCTTCCGGAGAAGCCGCATCCCGGCCTGTTGGGGGGTCCGGTTACCTTTTCGGGTGTTGCAGGACCGACACGCACTTACGACATTTTCCCAGATTGTTTTCCCTCCCAGGGACCGGGGGATCACGTGGTCGATGGTCATCCGCTCCCCGCTGTTACGGCCGCAGTAATTACAGGTGTACCAATCTCGCTTGAGAATGTTTTTCTTATTGAAGGAGAGGGTGTGGTTCAACGGCCGCCGAATAAACCGTTGGAGCTGGATGACCGATGGGACGAACACGGCGATAGAGGGGGATCGCATGAGATCGGCCGTATCCTCTACCCGCTCTGCACGGCCGGTGAAGAGCAGGACGATGGCCCGGCGCACCTCACAAACCTGAAGGGGTTCAAAGGATCGGTTGAGAACCAGAACTCTATGCGGCTCCATAGATGGCCCTTTGGGTGGGCTTCAGGATTTCATCCTGTCCTGGATAGCACAGCCGTCCTCCCTTGTCAAGGAATCCGGCATCTGATCAGAGCCCCCCAGCCTCCGGGGCCCAGTGAGGCTGTCGACGTGCCCGTCGCTCTCAAGTGCATATGTGCAAGTGGCAAGCCAAGACCCTGATCTGGGCCCCTATCGATTGCCCTCCTCCGGAAATCCTCGTTTGAGGTAAAACCAGAATTCATAGGTTCCCTCCGCGCGATACCCGATTAAAATCCATTCCGTACCCGCGACTGGCACTTCGATATCGGATTTGCCGTCAATGAACACCACCCGAAAGGCTTCCGCGAAGGCGGCGAAAAAAGGCTCCGTTCTCATAGACAGTACCCCTCGGCATCACTCGAACTTCCATCCGTCAACGACTTGCGCACACGCCGATATGGCTGCGGTGTCGCGCGTGTCATAGTTGCAAGTAACCACCCATACTTCCTCGGGTGTCGAGAAGATGGTACCAGTTGCTCCTCGATTTGTGTTTTCCTGCGAGCGCGCGGTATATTGACAATGTTCTCCATCTGATAACTGAACGATTCCCACAGTCTGCACCGTACCCCTTAGGGAGTCAGCAGCCCTCTTTGCGACCTTTGCACAGGCTACCTCATCTTGCAGGTTGATGTCGCTCGGAGTTGTGTGGGGCACGACCCAGACGCTGGCGAGAAAGGCGTTTTCGTAGGAAGGTTTCTCCATCTGAACTAAGACCATGCCTCCCTTCGATCTCAATTGCTCAAGTTGTCGATTTTTCGGGTTCACCAGGATAAGAAATCCACGTGGAACTGGGACGGAATACGAACGGGCAATCGCACGGCCTCGTTCTGCTGCTCCCGTCCCCGCAAGTCCGCATAGGACTAGTATCCCTACTAGAACCAGTACTTGAGATAAGGCATAAACAGTTCCATGTCCTTCCCGACCGCTCATCTTCATACCAGCATCCTCCTTGTCGTTACTTTCCCCGTTTCCCTGCTAAGTCTCGCCGAACCGCCGTGATCTCCTCGAACACCTCCTCGTTGGATACGATCCCCTTGCGCACGAGCACGCGCCGTAGGGCCTCCTGTTCAAAGAGCATAGACCACAGCAGCTCTTCTGCGGAAGCGACTTGCTTCGGACCAGCCTTCTTACCCATAATCAGCTCCCCCCTCGTGCTCGCAAAAGTCCCTCCGGCACGCTGCGGTTCATACCCGCCACCTCTCCCCAGCCCAGCACATCTCCCAGAACTGCCACTCGTAACGACTCGAGAGGACAAAGAGTTCGGTCAGCTTCTCCCGTTTCTCCCCGCTAGCGCTTTCCGCTAGGCGGTTCATCTCCGCCTTCAGCCACTCGGCCGCCGCGGCGAACTCGTTCGAGGCGTATTGCACGATCCAGTCGGCGTAGCGCTGATCCTTCGGCGGATCACCTTGTGTGAGATGCTGCGCAATGTATACATAACCCCATGCACATGGCAGCAGCGCCGCGATCAGATCCGCCATATCGCCGTCTGCTGCGGTCCGAACGAGGAAGTCGGTGTAAGCTCGAGTGGTCGGCCACATCGGGGCTGCTTCGAGATCCTCCGGGCTGATGCCGAAACGCGCTGCGTACTGCCGGTGTAATTCCATTTCGGTGTTGAGGGTCAGGTTCAAAGCCGCAGCGTACCAGCCCATCGACTCTAGGTGATCGGCCTTCGCCACGGCCCACGCAAAGATTCGGGCGAATTCCTTCAGGTAACGGTAGTCTTGCAAGACCCAGTTTGTGAACAGCCCCTCGTCCAGTGACCCGTCCCTGATCCCCTTTACGAACGGGTGCTCGAGCTGCGCATCCCAGATTGGACGGGCCGCCTCAAAGAGTTTGTCGGTGAACACCATCACAACACATCCAGCTCTGTCTCACAGAGGGTGGGTCAGCCTTCGTCCGTGCCCACCTCGCTCGAGGATGGCCTGATCGTTTGGCTTGCTGCGACAGGTTCTTGGCAGTCGTTCCGTCTGATGATGGCTCTGACGATGGCATAGCAGAGCAGCCCGGGGGCAAACACACGGGGGGCACGAGCCATGGCCCCATACCTTAGTATGTGTGCCAAAGTATTGTCAAGATGCGACTCCTCCCCACACCCTCAAGAAGTTGGCCGCACAGGGGCCGATACGGACGCGGCATGATTACCGTTCTTTTCAATTACGACCCCGCCCGGCTTGCCATCTAAGTTGCTATTAAATCAGGGGTTCACTTAGTGCAAATATTTCACCCATGCACTCTATCCTCAAAGGTGTCAAGAAAGTTGACATTTCTTGACCCTCAAACACGTCGGATCAAAGATTGTGGTGCACAATCTTCATGCGTCTCGAGCAGTGACGGAGGAAGATCCTCCTCGGGCCGTGCGCCGCAATTCCTTGAAAAAAAAGACTCCCACGGTTCCGCGTGGAAATCGGATTGATGCTGGCACCCCACATGCACAATGGGGTCGGTTCCAGACCTTATTCTTTTGCCTAATTGGGAAAGAGGCTATGGGGTTCAGCGAAAGCCAAATGACACTCACGCGCGTATGAAAGCCCTTGAGAGGAGGTAGCAGATGTATCCATGGTCTGCATCAGCAGCCCTACAGAAAATCTATCAGAGTCTCGAGGAACAGCAGCAGGTCCTTGACCAGCTCAAAGCCTATCTCGATGAACGGCTCGTTCCGTTTCAGTGCCATGTGGGAGAGCACCAACGGAACGTCGATCAAGCCCTCAGGCACCTGGAGAGTCGGCTCAAACCCATGCGTCAGTACATTCAGGGTGAGAACCAGAACCTCGAACGGATGACGTTCCATCTCACTGGAGCCGGTGGGGAACAGTTCGAGGTCTTCGAGCAGTTCCTTGCTACACACAGTGAATTTTTGGAGCAGGCGAATCATTATGTCGAAGAACAGCGCCGGCCACTTCAGGAGTATCTGGAAGACGAGCGGCAGGCGATCGAGATCGTCTACCGGGAGCTGGTCGAGAAAAGGTTGAATCGCCTTCTCCAGATTTTCTCGGAGCAGCAGAAGATCATTGAGTCTTTCCGCAAGTCGGAGGTGAAATCCGAATACGAGACCCTCGCTGAATACCTCGATGAGCGCCAGAAGGCCTTTGAGCGTTACGTCCGCACCGCCGACTTCCGACCCACAGAGTTTTTCGCCCAGTTAAAAGAAATTGCGGATCGCTACAAACCCCAGGACCCGCGACAGGATACCCTGTTCGCCAAAGTCTTTGAGCAGACGGTTCTCGCGGACGAGAAGTTCCGACAGGCCTTGTCCGTGTCCGTCCCAGCGCCGTCCCGTCCGAAGCAGGCGAAGAAACGCCGAAGCATTCTTTCTTCCGTGCCACTCCATGCACAGGAAGTGGAAGTATCACACAACGGAGGTTATGCTGTAACAATTTGACAACCGCCGAAAGCTCCTGCTTCGCTTCTCACCCTCCTGAGCCGGTGATGGAGGAATGGGTCTTCCGTTTGCATCGGCCCCTCGACTGGGGACCCTCTCACAGTCTTATCACTGATCCACCATCTCGTTTGAACCCATTCTGAATCTGACCGTTCAGGCGGAACCCCTATTGGCCACTCTTGACGAAACCGTGGAGTCCTGAGAGACTGCCCGGCGACCATCAGACTTGACGTTTCCTAGGGAGGAACACACATGTACTTCGTCATCCTGACAACCGATAAGCCGAACTCGGCCCACATCAGGCAGGGCACTCGGCCGGCCCATCTCGAATACGCGAAGCGCTTTGGACAGCAGATCGTCGCCGGCGGCGCGACGCTCACCGACGACGGGCAGACCATGACGGGCAGCTTCCTCCTCGTCGACATGGGGGACCGTGCAGCGGTGGAGGAATTTGCACGCAACGACCCGTACGTGAAGGCAGGACTCTTCGAAACTGTCGAGATCCGACGATGGCTTAAGGTAATCTTCAACGCGCCGCCGGAGTAAGAGGAATACAGCTTCTCACGGGCGGACTTAGCACGGTTATTGCAAGCCCTGGCAATCCGGACAAGAGTCCCTCGAATCCCCCCAGAGGCGCGCCCCTCAGACCACTCCTCCGCTCCTATAGGGCCCGGGAGATTGAAGAAAGGGAAACCGGCGATAGTGCCAAGGAGTCGCTGTGGCAACGAAAAGAGGGAAGGGGCGACCGAAGCGTTCAAAGGCCAAGGCCGGTGCAAGGCGAATGGCCAAGGCCCCGGTACCGGCCCAGGAATGTGAGGCGAACGCGACCGCCCAGAATGACGGGCAGGTACCCTTCCAGGGCAGTGCTTCGGTACCCACCGAGGAAGAGGTGCACGCTAGTGTCGGAGATGGGGTACCCGTAACCGTCCAGGATGAGGTACGGGTCATTGTCGAGGATGAGTCGTCTGTGACCCTCGAGGATGAGGTGTTAGTACCCTCCGAGGATGAGGCACCGGTCCCCGTTGAGCGTGAAGCACGGGCTACAACCCAGGATAAGGTCCGGTTTATCGTCGGGGATGATGCGCCCGTAGGCGCCGGGGATGAGATACGGGTCATCGCCGAAGATGAGGCGCTAGCACCCCTCCAGGATGAGGCGTTGGTACCTGCCGGGGATGAGATACAGGTCATCGCCGAAGATGAAGCACCGGGTATCGCCCGCGATGAGGTGTCGGACCCGATCAGGGAAGTCGCAAAGGAAGAACAAACGCTAGGACGGCGGAAACACGCCCGATTCGTTGTGAAAGGGGAGGCCAAGGGGCGAGTCGCTGTCATCTGGGATGCCGTTTTGCTGGATATCAGTCTTGGGGGGGCTCTGATTGAGCATGCCAACGTTGTCCGACCAGGTACTCCCTCCTCCTTGGAGCTTGACCTTGGGGGAAAGAGAATTCGCCTGAGGTGTCGCGTGGCCCGTTCGGTGGCTGATCGGATAGAGGTGCAGTCGGACGGGGAGCGGGAGCTGATCTACCACACCGGATTACAATTTGTCGAACCCTCTGACGAAACACTACAGGTAATCGGTGAGTACATCCATCCGATTACCTAATGTGGGTAAGATCAGTCCCTGCCGCACCGCCTTGACCCCGAAGCTCATTATCGTGAAGGTCACGCCATAGGGCGCCTTGTCCCGGCTCCCGCTCCCATATTCTTAATTCGACGTGGGTCCCCATGGGCAAGTCGAGGGCGGAAAAGAAGGCTCGGCATGAGAAGCAAAAGAAAGCGCGTCGTATTCGCCGCACGCTTATGGGTGGTGCCGTTCTGATTGCAGCCATCGGAATTCCCTTCTATATTTGGACTGAGCCACCTCTACCACAGGTCGGAGACCACTGGCATGCTACGCTCGAGATCGAGGTCTGCGGAAAACGCGAGCCCCCGCTGCCGCGATCACCTGGTGGCGTTCACTCTCACGGGAATGAATACCGGATCCACATCCACCCGGTATCGCAAGCGGAGTCCAGGAGGCAGTCCACCCTGGGTCGTTTCTTCGACGGGCTGGGGTTGCGATTCACCGGGTCAATGATTGAACTGCCGGGGGGTCGTCTCTACAATGAGGGGGACCCGTGCCCGGGCGGCACGCCAGGGATTTTGGAAGTCCGCATCAACGGCAGAGAGACCAATGACCCTCGCTCCTACGTTCCTCGCGACGGCGACCGGATACAGGTTCGTTTCGGAAGTTAAGCACTTCGGCCGGGTAGGGACGGTGCAAATTATCCGGTGGGTCCGGGACCGGGGGGCTAGGTGTTCTCCCGAGGCATTTTAGCTTCGAGCCTCTTCAGCTTGTAATGAAGCCCCCGCAAACTGATTCCCAACAAGGCGGCCGCGGCTGTCTTGTTGCCCCGCGTCTGGCGCAACGTGTCCTGGATGAGGGTGTGCTCCATGTCGCGGAGGCCGGCGCCCCCTTCCGTCTGCGCCGCGGCCTGCGCGACCGGGTGCAGCACTTGGTGCAGATCCCCAATGTCAATGATGTCCTCGTCCGCCATGACCCCCGCCCGTTCGATACAGTTCTGCAGTTCCCGTACATTGCCTGGCCAATCGTACTTTAGGAGCAGCCGCTGGGTCCGGGCACTGATACCCCGAATCTGCTTCTCGCTGTTCCGATTGAACTGCTCCACGAAGTGCTCCAGCAGCAGGGGGATGTCCTCCTTCCGCTTCCGGAGAGGAGGGACGGTGATGCTGATGACATCCAGGCGATAGAAGAGATCTTCCCGGAACTGACCCCGCTTGACCAGGTCGGGCAGGTCCTTGTTCGTGGCGGCGAGGATGCGGACATCGACCCGGACGGAGTGGCTGCTTCCCACCCGCCGAAACTCCCGGTTCTGAATGACCCGGAGGAGCTTCGCCTGGAGAGGGACGGGGAGCTCTGCCACCTCATCGAGAAACAGAGTCCCGGTGTCCGCCAGTTGGAAGACCCCTACCCGATCCCCCACGGCCGAGGTGAAGGCCCCGCGAACATGGCCGAACATCTCGCTCTCCATGAGTCCCTCGGGGATAGCGGCGCAATCCAGGATCACGAAGGGCCGCCCCTGCCGGCGGCCGCTGTCATGAATCGCCCGGGCGATCAGTTCCTTCCCCGTGCCACTCTCTCCGTACAGACAGATGTTGGCGTCCGACTGGGCGACTTTGGTGATCGAGTGATACACTTCTTGCATCGCCTCGGAGTCGCCGACCATCTCTCCAAAGGACCACTCACCACTTCGCTGTCGTGGTCTGGTGGACTTGACACTGCCGGCAGCACACAGCTGGCTCCGGGTCAGTGCCCGTTGCATCGCGGCGAGCAAGGAGGAGGGGTCGACCGGCTTCACCAGGCACTCGAAGGCCCCGGCGGCCGTCCACTCCGCGCAACGGCCCGGGTCCGTGCCTTCAACTATAACGATGACTGGCGTGTTGGGAGTCTCCCTTTTTGCGGTCACAAGAAGCCCGCGGCCGTCCATCGGTGCATCTTCGTGAAAGAGGACCGCGTAAAATTCCCCACGGCGCAGCCGATTGAGCGCTTCGGACTCCTTGGCGACGGCCACGTCCGTGATTGCGCACGAGGAAAGAAGTCCCTGGATATCTTCTGCTGTCCCTGAGGGAGTTTCTACAACGAGGACCTGAGATGGCTTCATCCGATTCCCCCGTGTTAGGTGTAGCCTTGCCGCTATATGGTCGGGGCTAGACCCAGTGATATACCTTTCCCTTCGCAATCCTTCGCAATCACTGTGCCAAGACCTGCTACTCCATAACATATTGAAAACAAAGAGGTTTGGTGGCAGCCGCTTTTCTCCGACGGTGCCGATCCCTAGGCGGCTGCCGGGAAATAGGCAGCAAATGCCTACGGATACAAGATGAGCGACCTCGGTAAAGCACACGCCGCCTGTCGTGATGGCTTTAAGATATTAGGACGGATGAGGGTGATCTTTGGGAGACCAGATGGATTGGTCTCTGGACATTGGACACCTTGAGGTAGACTTCGAAGAGATGAGGTTGCTGGTTCTTACCTCTCAGGGGATGGTTGCATTGCGGGTTCTTCGCTATCCTGCTTTGCTGAGATTGTTCACTCGGTAGCTTCGACCCGGAAGCTCTTAGAGGAGAGGACCGCGCCCTCTGGCGTGCGGGCCTCGACCCGCCACTCGCCGGTCCAGGTCTGGGGAATGGTCTTATAGCTCCAGGTCCGGTAGCGCCGCCCCTGGACCTTGAGCGAGATTTCACTGACATTGCGGTCTTGCCACGTCCAGACGTGGAGGATTTCCCTCGGGGGACCCGCCTCGGCGACCTCGGTGAAGTAGTAAAGCCGGCCGATCTCAGCGGAAATCGGGGAAAACGTTTCTGCGGGTTCTCGGTCGATGACCTCCGTGGCGAGGGCAGCCCGGGTCACCCGGGGATCGTCCGGCTGCACGGCCGGCTTGGCGACTTCGGATTTCTCTTGTCTCGGCTGATCGGTTTGGGCCATGCGTTCCACTCGGCTGATCTCGATGATCTCCTCCGTGGCCCCATCGATCTTGAACTTGATTCTGTGCCCCTGCTTGAGCCCCTTGAGGAGATCTAAGGACCTAACCTGGTAGCTCATGGTCATGGCGTCGGCGAACCCCTCGATCTGTCCATGCTCCACCACAAGGATCTCTTCCTTCGCATTTACGAATTGGACGACCCCTTCACCCTGGTAGATCTGTTGCTTGGCCGCTTCCCCGTGGGCAAAGGAAGTGACGAGCAGGCCGATTATTAGCGCGAAGCCCCGTCGCATAATTCTCTCCTTTCTTTTTTCTTGTCCTCGCTCTGAGTCCATACACTCTTTGATGCTTTCCCCGGCCCGGGATCCGTGCGTGCCCCGATCATGGGGGCCTCCGCGATCCACGCACGCTCGACGAGGGGAATTCGGGAGCTGAAAACGGCAACCTCCGTGCCATGCCGTGAGAAGCATGGGCATTGATGATGGACAGCACGCTGATCTACTAGGTTTTCTGTTGCAACGCTCAACGCAGTAGTGAAGGGTAGCAGACCATTTCTTCGAAGACGAGAGTGTAAGATTTACACGGTGGGAGTTGTAAAAGTTACCGGCGCTTAATTGTGGGCTTCTTGACGCTCGGAGGTTCACCATAGGTCAACTGATAAATCCAGCCTTCCACTCGCAGCCGCGTGGCCGTGAGACCAAACCGCAGACAGAGATCCCACATCCTTTGCCGTTCGGACTCCGGGAGGTCGGTAGGGGACCGAAGGGCTTGCTGATCGGGCCCGAGGCTGAGGAGCTCCTGGAGCGTCCGAGCGTAAACCGTCGTCAGGAGGATCAAATGCTCCTGCAACAAGTCTGACGAATCATAGGTGCGAAGATCATCGGCGATGGCCCGGGCGAGGTGGCGCTCGTATGTCCAACTGCCTTCGCCTCCGTAAAGGATTCGGTGCGCCTCATCTAGGATATCCAGATTATTGGGAATAAGACGGTCGTGATTCAAAAACCACCGGATGAGGGAAGGGAGATTCTCGGGCCCGGCAGAGGGAGGAGCGGAAAAGGCATAGGTCATCAGGTTTTGACTTTTTTGCTTTCGACTCCGGGGCTCTGGTACGTGAGCAGGAAACCCGCTCTCTTTCGGTGGTGCCTGTCGGGGGATCCTTTCCGTTGGAGGTGAAGTAGGTTGCCCGTCAAGTTCAGGCTCTGAAGCCTTGGCAAGGGAGATGACCACGTCTTCGTTTCCATCGTGGAGCTTTCGCAGGATATAAATGTCCTCGCGGACCTTCGCCCCCTGGAGGGCCTGGTGCAGTTCCGCCATCCCCTCCGGTCGAAGGACCATGTAGCAGTGAGGGCAGAAAGTGCGTTTGGGAGGAAGTGAGGTTTCGCAAGCAGGACACGAGGAGGAATTTCCCCGCCCTTTCCAGAGCCAACGACCCAGGGTCTGCCCGAGATGGATTATAGTCTCCTTTGGCCGGGATTGTCCTTGTCCACTCGCGACGGGGTACTTCTTAAAACGGTCCACTCTAACGGCGACGATACACGCAAGAGCCGTGCCCGTCAAGTCTCATCGTTGCGTCCCCCGATATAGATCTTACATGGTCACTTGAGGAGGAAAGCCTCACCCCCTAAAAAGCTTTTGCTCAGGGTCGTGAGTAAAACCGAGAGATTGAGGTGGATTTTTCTCCCGCGGATGACCTTTCCCTGGGTTGGCATGGAACGTGCCTTGTGCTCTCCCATGACCTTTCTATTGTAGAGCTGGCGTGACTGTTTAGGAGGAGGACGTCTTATGGTTCGGCATGGATCAGGCCCACGGATATTCCTATCATTGGTGATCATCCTGTTCGCTTCTGGCTGTGCGAGCTACGAGTACATCAAACACGAGCTGGGAATCCGAGATAGGATGATCGCTCAGGAGGCAGAGACACGCCAGCAGCAGGTGGACGGAATTAACACACGCCTCGGAGAGGTAGGACAGCAGGCGGCAGAGGCCAACGAAAAAGCGGATGAGGCCATGGCCAGAATCCTCGACGTCGAGAACAAGATCTCTCACAATTCGTCGTATGTAGTACAAGGGGCGCGCGTGGTCTACTTTGACTTCGGCAAGGCGGATCTCAAGAATGCCGCAATTATTTCTCTGGTCGAGGTAGGTCGCCTGCTCCAGGAGGATCCGGGTACGCTCGTGGAACTACAAGGACACACCGATTCGGTCGGTCCTGCCCAGTATAATCTCCAGCTCAGTCGGGAGCGGGCCGCGGCTGTTGTGCGGTACCTGGTGCTAAAACTCGGGATCGGAACCCATCGCATCTCTGGGGTCGGGTTTGGGGAAGAGATCCCGGCGGCTGACAATAACTCCCCCGCAGGGCAGGCCCAAAACCGTCGGGTTGTTGTGAGGGTCTTGGCGCCGGCGACGGGTGCCGAGCCGCCAATGACGCATGGACCATAGTAGGTAAGTTCCCCAGGGCTTCGAAACTCGTTCACGCTCCCGGGCCGGGTCGTCTGGACCAATCCGCTGGAAAGCACGAACTTCTTTCACGTCGGGATGGGGGTCCAGTTCCTGAACGTGGGACCGACGGAGCAAATGCATCTTGCTACACTGCTCCACAAGCTATGGCACCGAGGGCAGGTTCGATTACAAACCCTCGGGCGTGTGTAGCCCCGCCGCTGACAAACTGTCCACACTCGAACGGCCCGACGACAGCATGGCAGAGTTCCTTTCTCTTTAACACTCAGATTTGGCCTGAAAAACGGCTCCAGGCCCCAGTCGAGCCGGATATTTCAGAAGGTTACCCTTTATCCCCGTCCACCAGAGTTTTGGCACAATTGCCGCATTTTCAATCCCTCAGTGCTCTCTCGGCGAATTCCTCTCTGGAAAAAATCAACATACAGCCGGGGCCACGTAGGCGGAGAACCCTGTGGCCCCGCCCGGCGGACGGAGGACAGACGTTGGCATTCACAGGACGGCTCGAAGGCCTGACCGTTTTCGATATCCTCCAGTACCTGGGACTACTTAAAAAGTCGGGGAAGCTGACGCTCACCCGCATGGGAAGTTCGGGAGTATTTGTTTTTCGGAATGGGGAAGTGGTCTCCGCTGCCTGTGACTCGGTCCAGAACGCCCTAGGCAACATCCTGATCAAGCATGAATACCTGACCGAAGACGCACTGAGGATTGCCCTCGAGTTGCAGCACCTCTCCCCTAAATGGAAGCGGCTCGGCACGATTCTGGTCGAGCAGGGATTCGTCGCCCCAAGCGTGCTCTACCAGGCGATCCGGAACCAGATCGAACAGGTGCTCATCGAATTAATGACTTGGGATGCAGGTTTTTTCCGGTTCGAGAACATGGAGACCACCGGAGAGGATTCCATCGTCGCGGGAATAGACCCCGAACACCTCGTCCACGGTGAACTTTTTCAGAATGTTCACAAGGAGGATGCATGGAAGGAACCTTTGAACCAGAAGGAGATTGAAGCAGAATTGGACCGGGTCTTTCAGTGGATGAATCACGCCAATCAGCGGTCCCATCCCCGAGTGCCGGTTCGGTTCACCGTCGAGGTCGAGCAAGCCGAGATGGTGCATCACGGGACATGCCTCAATCTCAGCCAGGGTGGGATGTTCATTGCGACCGAATGCCCGCCCGCGACGGGAACTGAGATCCTCCTTGACTTCGCGCCACCTATACTGGTCCGTCCGGTATCGACGCCGGCACGGGTAGCGTGGGTTCGCGGAGGGGAGCGTAAAACGGATACCGTTACCGGTATGGGGGTGCAGTTCCTCAATCCCGAGCCGTACATGGCTGGTGTGATCGGCAGCGTGGTTGATCGTCTTCACCAGCAGGCGTCCGCGGATTCCTCTCGATTGCTCCTCCCGTCTCGCTAGCCCGCATTATTCACGAACGGAGTTTTTTCGTGAATAATGCGCCTGCCGGTGCGGGCTCTGCCGCACCGGCAGGTTTCGACTGGCCGCTCCCACGGCCTGCTCAAGGCTAGCCCTGAGCGACGCCCCGAAAACGCGGGGCGGAGTCGAAGCCCGGAGGGAGGATTATTCACCTGTATGTGAATAATCCGGGCTAGGGCCGGTGCTCCTCAAATTTTTCCCCATTTGTTAACCCTGAACCTTCTTCTCTACCGACATCCTTGCCTCCTTTTTCACCAAAATCGGTCTCGTGACAATAGGTTGCATTTCCCGATTTCAGGTCTAGGTCGCGCTTTAACTTCGCGCTTTGCATGCCCCGCAATGTTTGCATGTTCATGCATGCCTTGCATCCGATATTTGAACACTCCGCAACGAATCACGGCCACTCCCCATCGCGATAAGTCCTTAAAAACACAAGGCGTGATTGATCTGGATCCAGCGCTCCAATTCATGTTGGCCTTTGGGATGCAGATAGAGTCTTTCCCTTTGCTCCGGGAGGAAAGGAGGCGCCAGCGGGCAATGAAAACGGCGTTGATCGCGATACTGTTGCTCGTCACTTGGCCTCCAAACTGGACACCAAACGGCAGGCAGATCATCGAATCCGTGGCCTACCAAGAAAAGATTGGCAGCTTTGCCATCACCGCGAGGTACGATGTCTACAACGACGGAACCGTGGTGACCATCCTGTCCCATGAAGACATCTCGCGTCCGATCATAGTCTTACTGCCAACGACGAATCGATGCGATTCGTATTGGGCCGATGTCGGTGTTCTCGAGAAGGATGGTGTTCGTTTTCGGCCTCCGCCTGAGTGGGACGCGCCGGCGTGGGAGTGGACGAGCAGCAGATTGCCGGAATGCCTGTTGGAGATGACCAGCGGGCAGGACGAGAGATTCATCACGACCAAGTATGTAAGAAGAGGGTAGTCGTGCTAGTGGACCAGGTCAAGGATGAGAGGCGGCGTCATGCGCGATTGGCCGTAGGGAGCCAACTCGAGGGGCGGATTACCGCAACTCGTAAGAGGGCCCATGTCGTCGACATCAGCCGTAGCGGGGCCCTGGTCGAACACTTGAATATCATCCCACCACATAGCATCTCATTCGTGACGTTTTTTTTCCCCGGACACGAAGTGCGTCTCAAGTGCAGGGCGGTTCGTTCAGAGGCTCAGCGCTATGAGGTCTGGCCTAGCGGCGAGCGAGGCTGGGTCTATCGGACGGGGATAGAGTTCTTGGAGGTCCCGGGAGCATCGCCGCGGGTGATCGGGGAATACATTTCCGATGGAGAAATCGCCTCCCTAGTAAGTGGAGATTGGATCGCTAGGGACTACGAAACCATCCCTTAGGTAAGCTTAGGCACCTTCCGGAAAAGCGGCGCGAAGGACCTTTGCGTGGTCAAATGCTAGCGGCAGGTCACGGAAACCCTTCGTGATGATCAGATCAGCGGCATCAGAGGCTGCCTGTGGCGAACCTTCCACAGGGTCGGCGAGGAAAACTATTGTAACGTAGTGGCCGCGCGGATCCCGTCCCGGCTCGGAAAACACTCCAACCAGTTTCCTGAGACTGACACTGACTCCTGTTTCCTCCTTTGCCTCTCTCACCGCACATTGCTCTACGGTTTCTCCTTCCTCTAGAATTCCCCCTGGGAGAGCCCAGGATCCCAGAAAGGGTTCTTTCCCCCGCTTGATTAAGATTATTCCGCCGTCGGGATACCGAATGATCACGTCAGCGGTCACAACTGTCCCAGCCATTTCGATTTCTCGCCCATCTCCTGAAAAGTGCCCAAGTATCGTCCGTTGTGGTGGGGGTGTCAAGGGCCAGGCATGTCACTGCGGGTGTACCAGGGGGTCGAGATAGGGCACGACGCCCTGTATGACATGTTGTCTGTCTCAAATGGCCTCCTGACAGCATGGCAGACTTACCCCCCTCTCCAGATCCACACTTCGCCCGAAAAAGAGGGCCGTACGGCTCGGTCGAGCGAGAGAATTCAAAAGGTTGCCTCATCGTCCTCAGTTCTTGGCACAGTTGAAGCAATTTTTCAGTTCGGAGTAGGAACGACGGAGACAAGGAAGAGAATCTGCATTTGATCTTCCCGTGGAAAGGGAGCAAGGAGGGGACGGCTGTGAACCTAGGGATCACACTACGAGTGAAAGGGGCGGATTACTCAGGGGACCGGACGAGTAGCCCAGCCGAGAAAATCGTAAATTTGATCCAAAGATTGGATGGTGTTGTCCCCGCCCGCTACGATCCGGGGAGCCAACGCTTCGCCGTGGATTACGATCACAAGCGGACCGACATCCTCCGCATCCTGCGACAAATCGAGGTCGCCGGCCAGAAGGCCGGTCGGGTCTATCACCCGACTGTTGTCCAGCCAACCCAAGGGCTCGTTCCCTCCCGACAGGCTGAAAGCGAGGCGTAGCCGGATGCACCCCCAAGCCCAATACGTTGACCACGCAATCCGGGATGGGGCGTCTTAAGCATACATCGCCTCACGACGGTTCCTTTCGGCCCTTTGCCTGAACGTTGCTTTATACGTTTCAAAATTCCATGTCTGAAAGAACTCTCTGGCCGCGTTGACTCCCGACCGGTAAAGTTCATCCGCACGCTCGGGCGAAAGGTCAAATTCCGTGGTCTTGACCCCCAAGGTGGGGATCATGATCGTTCTGGCGAAGGCCCCATTTTTAATATACATCCTATCGTGGGCCTCCATCATTGTGGAAAAAAGGGCGGCAAAGAGGGTGAGTGGCCCGATGATCTTGTGGCTTACTGTGGTACCCGTGACATCAGGATCTTCGGCGAGCAAGTACCCAAAGGTAGGCCACGGCGGGTCAGGAGAGCCATCATCGAAAAGTCGAATTGGAAAGTTGCTCAGCACTCCCCCGTCGACGATATAGCACACTTCCCCAGTCTCGTGGCCTTTGAGCGTTACGGGTTCAAAGAAATATGGGATCGACATACTCATCCTAACCGCCTGGGCGATCTCAAAATCATCCGGAGCCATCCCGTAATCCTTGATGTCTTGAGGCAGGACGAGGAGGCGCCCTCGAGATACGTCACTGGCGATCACCTGGAGCTTGTAACGGTAACGAGGGTTATCCTTGTACTCACCTATAATGAGGTCTCTAAAGGTGCGCTTGCCCTTCGCCGCTAATTTTTCTCGAACCCAGTTCTCGAGATACGCACCTTCATAGATCCCTTTTTCGAAGCCGAGGCTGAGCACCTTACCCAAGAAAGGGATTTTGTCCAACAGCCCTTCATCTTTGAATTCAGAGTAGTCGAGACTCTTCATGATGTCCTGAAGCTCAGAGGCGCGGTATCCCGCTGCTACCAGGGCGGCGACGATAGCCCCTGCAGAGGTTCCGGCGAGGTTGACGAACTCGTACCCCATTTCCTCGGTCACGGCGATAGCCCCGACCAGTCCGATCCCTTTCACCCCGCCGCCCTCGAACACTGCATCACACCTCGGCATCGTTCAGCCTCCTTTATTCCAAAACAGTTGGCCGCTTGATCAGCAGAAGTACACTGGATTTACGATGGGAAGTTTGGGGGGGTGCGCTAAGTCGGGTGGCTGGGGCGGGCGCCAGCGTGCATCCACTCCGTTTCGGTGACACGAGGCTCTTCCACACTGGTGTCGCCGACGGCAACCGCTTTGCTCGCCCTGCGCCAGGCTGCGGTCCCACCTTTGACACTCGCCACCCGATCGATGCCCACCTGGATCAGAAACTGCGCAGCCCGGAGTGAACGTACCCCGCCTTGGCATATGGTGATCACGGGGCGGTCCCGCGGCACCTCGTCCAGCCGTGAGGCCAGGTCTGCCTGGGGAATGTTAATCGCGCCGGGCACGTGTCCGTGTTGGTACTCCTGTGGTTCGCGCACGTCCAACACGAGCGCTTCTGGCGGACGAGTTTCCAATGCATCGATATTGATCTCGTTGACCGCAGGGTTGGTAGCTAACATGGCCCACGGCACGTCGGCAACACCCCGGTTGGTCGCCTCAATAGCAGTCATGTTCAGAGGCCGGGCGGGTACGGTGTCCAAGAGGGTTGCAACAAAGGCACCGCGATCCAGGCGGGCCAATGGGTTGTACAGCCGCTCAAAGCCGATGGTGGTGTTGGGTCGGCCACACATCCCTCTGCCACATGGTCCCTCAAAGTGACCGGGGAAAACCGCCACCCAGTCAGGCAGCCGGAGCAAGCGAGTCACGCTGTCATACTGAACAGCGGCATCACCGCCCCCAAAGTCGGGCCGGCCGACGTCACCGACAAGCAGCGAATCACCCGTCAGCACCATCGAGGGCTCCGGGCTGCGGGGCGGGTTAATGATCAGGACCGAGATCAGCTCCTGGCGATGCCCCGGCGTGTACAACACGCGTAAACGCAGCTGGCCCATCGCCAGCTCTTCTCCGTCCTTGAGTGGCCGAAACGGATAGACGACCTGTGCCAACTCGTGCAGGCACAACTCGGCCCCATGGTCGGCCCGAAGCTTGCGCGCTCCCGACACGTGGTCCGCGTGCACATGCGTATCGATCACGTAGCGCAACTGAAAGTTGCGCTCGCGCAACAGTTCTTCGTGCTGCTGCGTATCGATTGGCGGATCGACGATCGCCGCCTCATGCGACTGTCGAGACGCTACCAGATAGGACGCGCAACCACACCGTTCATCGAGGATCTGCTTAAAATACATTGCTCTATCTCCTAGCTTGAAGCGCCAGCTATCGGGATCAAAAACTAAACACGCTTCCGTGCGATATTCTACCCGGGAAGGCGTCCGTCGCCAATAGTTCCTGAGGTGGGCTAAAAACTGTCAAGCCTGGCCATTCAATCGGGCTATGATCGGGGATTACGTTGTGCGAGATGATGGAGGAGGATGCCCTCACGAAGTCCCCCATCGCTCACGGTCAGCTCATCAAAACCAAAGAGCATCATGATCTCACGGGTTAGAAGAATGCCCGCCATGATCACATCGGCTCTAGCCGGCTCGAGACCTACGATCTGACGACGTTCGGCGAGGGGGAGAGAGCAGAGATGCTCCAAGAGCTGCTCGATTCTGCCTCGGGAGAGACGGTGGCCGGTCACCCTCTCCGCATCATACGTCGCAAGGCCAAGG
Source organism: Candidatus Methylomirabilota bacterium (assembly GCA_027293415.1). Lineage (NCBI taxonomy): Bacteria > Methylomirabilota (SeqCode) > Candidatus Methylomirabilota bacterium. Next base: position 3,963 of record JAPUFX010000101.1, on the reverse strand, counting down.
TCTATTGCGGCGAGTGTCGTGGGCGTGCCCGCGGTCCCGACGAGGGTACCTCCTTGTGGTATGTCCAGGGATGCAGGAACCTGGCTGAGGGTTTCTCGAAGGGAGCTGGACGCGGCTTCCAGTTCATCCACAGGGGGCGGATCGCCTTTGAGGAAGGCCTCGGTGATCTTGACGACCCCGATGGGGAGGCTCAGGTGTCCAGCGAATTTCGACTGCTCAACAAAGATAAACTCGGTGCTGCCACCGCCGATATCAATGATCAGCATGTTGGACCATGCGGGTCCCAGCGCATGGGATACCCCAAGGGCGGTCAAGGTTGCCTCGACTTCTTCTGAGGCGACTTGTAGCTCGATCCCCGCCTCTCTCCGCACCTTGTCGAGGAACTCCCGCTGGTTCTTGGCTTCCCGAGCTGCGCTGGTGGCGACCGCGACTACTTTCTCCGCTCCCAGCTTCTTGGCAGTCTGGGTAAATCGTTGGAGGACCACGATCGTCCGCTCTACCGCTCCTGCCCCCAGCACGCCGGTCTCCTGGAGCCGCTCGCCGAGCCGGGTGATGACCTGTTCCTGAAAAATGGGGCGATACGTTGCGGTATCCTGCGCATCAGCCACCAAGAGACGGATGGTGTTCGTCCCCACATCAATCGCTGCGTACCTCGTCATCGTGTACGGCCTCTTCGAATGCCGTGAGAACTCGTATCCGGGCTTCTCGCCGCTCTTTCGCCGAGATTGGTCACCACTGCTGAATCGGGAGTGACTACGACCGCTTTCTCCTGGGTGAGGAGGACCGTTCCGGGCTTGCCTCTTTTCACCCGCCTGACGAACCGGACAGCGGTGTAGTGGACCGGCACTTTGCCGGCGTTGCGGGCCTTGCTGAAAAAGGCGGCGAGCTGCGCGGCCTCTCGCAAGGTGCGCGGGGGGACCGTCTGACCCTTGGGGTTCCGGACGATCACGTGAGACCCACGATAATCTTCGATGTGCAGCCAGAGGTCGTGAGGCCGGGCCAGGCGAAAGGTGAGATGTTCGTTGCCGGCGGAACTTCGTCCTACCAGGATCTCCCGGCCATCGGTCGAGACAAAGCGTCGGGGCACGAGCGCCGATTCGGTGTTGTCTGCCCTCCTCGGTTTGGGGGGTGGCGGCTCAAGCCGCGTTAGGCCGTGGGCCGCGGACGCTTTCTCCAGGGCTTCAGGCGTCTGGATCTGTATGACTCTCTCCAGGGCCGCTTCCCAGCCTTTGAGGTCCGCCTCAGTTTCGGCGAGCCGGCGCTCCATAATAGGGCGTCCTCGTTTGACCTTGCGCGCCTGCTTGAAGTACCGCTCGGCGTTGGCGTCGACGGGGAGTGCCGGGTCGAGGGAGATAGTGAGGCTTTTCCCTGGCCCGGCGTAGTAGTCGGGCAGGGCCACCTCGGACAGACCGCGCGAAATGCGGTTGCGGTGGACACGGAGCAGTTCCCCCTTCCGGCGAAGGTCCTCCCACCGTTGCGCCGTCGCCAGATCCGCCAGGATCTTGTCTCGCCGTCGCTTGAGTCGGCTGATCCGTTGCCGGAGAAGGCGGACATATCGCTGTTGTGATGCTTTCCACTCCGCCATCGCCTGCTCATCTTACCCGTCACAGACAAGCCTGTAAAGGCAGGGAAAGGAGAGCGAGTTCGGGGGCTTTGAATTTGACAGGCGGCGCAAGCTACAGTAAATTTAAGACAAACGCCGCGCGGCCTCGTCCCTGGGGCTCTAGGCCCTGTAATGATCCCCAATGCGGCATCGCTGGCTTTCCCTGGATGGTTACCATTGGATCGGTTCCCATGCTCAAGAGCATGACCGGGTATGGTAGGGCGGAGGGTGCCACTGCCCCCTACCTCTACACCGTTGAAGTCCAGGCCTTTAATCACCGGTTTACCGACATCCGGATCAGGCTGCCGAGAGCCTTGGCGTCCCTCGAGCACGGGCTTCACCGGGAAATTCGCGAACGGGTGCATCGAGGCCGCTTTGACGTCCAGGTGACGGAAAAGCTGTCTGGCGAGATTCCCCGAACCTTGCGGGTCGACCGGGGAGCGATTCAGCAGTATGTCGGGGCACTCAGGGAGCTCCAGCGTGAGCTCGACCTGCGGGGGGAGGTCACGATCGAGGCGCTGATCGGGGTGCGCGATCTCGTGACCCTGGAGGCCTCGGAGGTCGACGTGGCGGAGGCGAGTGTCGTTCTCAGACAGTTGATCCACGCGGCTCTCGATGAAGTGGACTCGATGCGAAGAAGGGAGGGAGAGAATCTGGGGCGGAACCTCGAGTTGTGCGTGAGCCAGGTCGAGGCGGGACTCGCGACGGTGGAGATCCGAGCGCCGGAGGTGGTGGAAGCCTACCGCAGCCGGGTCCAGGAGCGCGTCAAAGCCCTTCTCGGTGCGCCGTTGTCCGATCCGGATCGGCTCGCGCAAGAGGCGGTGCTCCTCGCGGAGCGGTCCGACATTACCGAGGAGTGCACGCGGCTCAAGAGTCACATCCAGCAGTTCCGGACGATCCTCCAAGGGACGGGTCCCCATGGCCGCCGGCTGGACTTCCTATTGCAAGAGATGCATCGCGAGGTCAATACCCTCGGGACGAAGGCCGCGGATCCGGTCATCTCCCCGGTCGTGGTGGAGATGAAAGCAGATCTGGAGCGGTTACGGGAGCAGGTGCAAAACATCGAATGAAGGCCTTCGGGGGCGCTTCAGAAAGTTGCCCCGGGCGGAAGGGGGAGGTGAGGGGCTTGGCGACCGAACTTCTCAATGTAGGCTTTGGAAATATGGTGGTCGCAAGTAGGATTGTTACCATCGTCAATCCGAGTTCTGCCCCGAGTAAGCGGCTCAAGGACGAGGCGAAGGAGGGCCGAAAGCTGGTGGATGCGACCAACGGGCGGCGCACCCGCTCTATTGTCGTCACGGATAGTGACCACGTGATCCTCTCGGCCATTCAGACAGAGACACTGGCTCAGCGCCTGACGGGAGTTTCGGGAGACAGGGAGTAGGCGGTGGAGAAACCCCGTTGGCTTGTCATCGTCGTATCGGCGCCTTCTGGGGGCGGAAAGACCAGTCTGTGTGAGGAGGCCGTTCGCCGGATCCCGGACCTCGTACACTCCGTCTCTTTTACGACCCGGCCCCCCCGGTCCCACGAGGTCAACGGCCGCGACTATTACTTCGTCAACGAGGCGACCTTTGAGCGCATGGTAGAGTCGGGGGATTTTGCGGAGTGGGCGCGTGTCCATGACCACCTGTACGGCACCTCCAAGCGTCTCTTGGAGGCCAACATGGCAGCAGGGAAGGACGTGATCCTGGACGTTGACGTCCAGGGGGCGGCCCAGCTCCGGCAGCAGTATCCGGAGGGCGTTTTTGTGTTTATGCTCCCCCCGTCCTGGGATATGCTAGAAGAACGCCTTCGGGCCCGGCGGAGTGACGCCTCCGAAGAGATCGAGCGCCGCTTGAAAAAGGCCCGGGAGGAAATCAAGTGTTTCAACGAGTACGCGTATGGGATCATCAACGATGTGCTTGAGCGGGCGGTTGGCGATCTCTGCGCCATCATTGCGGGAGAGCGGTGCCGGAGCTTTCGCCTGGATCCCCAGGTCCGGGAGGATCTGGGGATTTAACAACAATTGAGGAGGATGACGACGCATGAGCTATGTATCCTGGGACGACCTCAAGGATAAAGTCGACAGCAAATTTCGCCTGGTGATCATTGCGGCCAAGCGCAGTCGCCAGCTCAATCACGGGGCGCGCCCCCTGGTCCAACGGAAAACGGTGAAGCCGACCTATATCGCCCTGGATGAGCTGGCGGCGGGGCGGCTCGAGTACGAAGTCAAACCGCTCGAGGAAGTGACCCAGGCGGAAGCCTTTGCCGAGGCGGTGAAACCGATGTGGTTCCGGGAGATCGCCCCTGGGGGGGTCGTGACTGAAGAGGCGGAAATAGAGGAGGTGCCGGAGCTCGAGGCTGTGGCCCCTGGCGAGGCG